>CANSWW010000054.1 GCA_947650845.1 uncultured Lachnospiraceae bacterium | reverse complement strand
CCAGCTTATCTTTTTCCGTTTTACCTTTGTCTAGGTTTTGTTCCAAAAAATCTCTTAAAGAAATTTTCAGGGTTGGAATATACTGTTCTGTTATCAAGGTGCTGTCTGCTGTCGTGCGAGGTGTTCTCGCTGACAGCTTTGATAGATTACCACATCCCACCATTCTTGTCAACACTTTTTTTAAAATTTTTTTCGCTATTTTTCGCAATCATTCCGCAAAATATCGCCCCCTTTTTTCTCCCATCAAGATATAGTAGTTCTTCCAAAAATTCCCCCAAATATATTGATTCCTTCCTATATTTATACCTTATCGGACGAAGTCCGCCTACTCCCGAAGGGAGTATGATTTACAGGGCGCCCGTATCGGTATCCCTTCCGCTTTCGCCCTAGCGCCAACGCGCCGCCTCCCCTATCATTCTGGAAGGCAGCGCGTTCTTTTTTCTATTTCACAAATACTCAAAAACCCATCTACTTACCAGCCACCGCATTCGCCGCCGCAATCCGTCCGTAATACACCGCCGAACCGATCGCCATGCCGCAGGACGGATAATCATCGCCGATCAGGCCGGTAAAGGCCACTTCGCCCGCCGCGTACAGGCCGGCAATCGGCTGGTCATCCACATTCAGGACATGGCCCTCCGGATCAATGCACAGGCCGCCTAACGTAAAGCTGATAATCGGAACCATCTTAAAGGCGTAATACGTCTCCCCCTCAATCGGCCACAGATGATCGGCCCGCTTGCCAAAATCCTCATCCTCTCCCTTTGCGCACAATTCATTATAGCGCTCTACCGTCGCGACAAAGGTGTCCGGATCCATCCCGGTAAGCTTTGCCAGTTCTTCTAAGGAAGAAGCCTGCGCCGTCGATTCCAGCGTCATGCCATACTGGGCCAGCTCGTTCGGGTCGTTTGCCGTCGCTATGTAGTAGCCATAAGGCGTTCCCGTCGCTTCAATCGCCAGGCCGGTATGGAACTGGTACGTATACTCATTCACAATACGCTCGCCCTGCGCGCTTACCATCAGGCCGCCCATTTCACCGCCGCCGACCCCGCACGTCAAATCCACAAATACCGGCGCTGCCGAGGGACTGTCAAAAACCTTCGCGCCTACCGCCTGGGCCATCACAATGCCATCCCCTACATTGCCTGTCGGCACATTGCTAATATAGCCGTCGTCCCCGGGAATGCGCGCGATCATATCGCGGTTCTGCGCATAACCGCCGCTGCACAAAATAACCGCCTTCGCGTTGACCGTCACCACCGTTCCGTCGCTCTTTTGCGCCCTTACGCCGGTGACCGCGCCATTGCCGTCCGTCTCCAGCGCGTTCGCGGCCGTATTATATAAAATCACACCGCCGTTTTCCTCATAAGCGCGCGTGAGCGGAACGCTGATCTGGCCGCCGTGGCCATCGGTCATACCGCCGCCGCCCTGCGTGTTATGGACCCACCATACCGGCAGGCTGCTATGTACTTCCTCGACGTCCTGGACGATGACGCCCCGGTCCTCCAGCCACTGGAGGTTTTCCGCTGAATTAAAAACAAAAGGCTTCAACAGGCTTTCATCAATAAAATCCCCGCCTACTTCTAAAAGATAATCGTACAGAAGCTGAGGGTCCATTTCCTGGTTCTGCTTTTCCATCCAGGGAGTCCCCGCCGCCAATACTTTGCCGCCGCTGCGGGCCGTGGAGCCGCCCGTAATCGACTGTTTTTCCAACAGCAGCACATTTGCGCCGGCCTCCAGCGCCGTATTGGCCGCGGAAAGCCCGGCCGCGCCGGCTCCCACTACCACTACGTCTACGTCATAGGTTTCCTCCCCGGCTGAAGCCGGCTTTTCCACTTGAACCGCCTCCAATGCCTTCACATCCCCGCCGGCCTGTTCCACACAGTCCGAAACCGCTTTCGTCAAGGCATACGTCGTAATCGTCGCGCCCGTAACCGCATCCACCGCCAGCGACTGGTTCTCCACAATCCAGCCGGGGATCGTCTCAATCGGCGTCGTATCCAAGCCCCAGCCGATGCCAAACGTCTCGGCGTGGTCCTTTACCGCAACTTCTTTGATGCTTTCTTTGTCAAATGTTACCTCAACGGTAATATCGCCTTTCATACCGGCCGCCGCCGCGGTATAAGTGCCCTCCGTATATGCTCCGTCCGGCGCGGCTTCGGTCGTCTGGGGGCTCGATGTTTCCACCAGAGCCGCCGTTGTTTCCTCCGCCGGCGGCGCGGCTGTCGTCTCATTTGCGTTCTGAGCGCAGCCCGTCATGGTGCACAACATACAAAGCGCCAGCAAGAAAGCCAATCCTCTCTTTTTCATATTACATTCGTCCTTTCCTTATTATTGCCCGTGTTCTCAGGGCATAGTGGTACACCCTTGCGGTGTTTCCTTATTATTGCCCGTGTTTTCAGGGCATTTTTGACATACTGTCCTTCACAATCTGATGACATTGCTCCCGCACGGAGGCATCCTGCCACATCTGCGGATTTTCACGCAGCATTCCGTAGACAGCGGTCGCAATCCCATAATAGATCCGAGTCAACAAAGATGCCGGCAGGTTTTTGCACTCTCCTTTTTCGATTCCGTCACGGATAACCGCTTCGATATCCTCATACATTTCCTGCAAGCATACATTTTGATTCATGCCATACTGCGGCAGGTTGGGATATACTACTTCGATCTGCGCTTCCAGCGGGTGCGTCAACGCAAACTCCATGATATTGTCCATGCGGCGGCATAGCTTGCCGATGACGTCCTTCTCCTCCCACACGCCCTCCTGGCATGCCTTTACATCCATTTGATAACAATGGCGGTAAACCTGGCGGATCAGTTCATCCTTTGATTCAAAATACAAATACACGGTTCCCTTCGCGACTCCCGCTTCCTGTGCGACATCCTGTACGGACGCCGCGTCAAAGCCTTTTGTTCCGAATACCCGAACGGCCGCTTCGATTATCCGGAGCTTTTTATCCTGAGTGCCCATATCTCCTCCCTCAAATGACTGACCGGTCAGTCATTACTATTTTATCTATTACCCTCGTTTTTGTCAACTCCTTAACCATTTTTTATAAAATCTTTATATTATAAAACGCCTTCCGCGATTGCAGACATATCCTCTGCCACGCCGTCTCTCACGGGCTCGCCACAAAAAAACGTCGGAGCATACGATTGTCTCCAACGTTTCTTTTTCAAATATATCGTCCAAGTATTTCCTTCACCCGGCGGACCAGAATATAATCTTTTGCAGCAAATTGTTTCCATAAATCGCGGCCAGGAACGAATTTTCACTGATACAGCGCGCCGCACTGCGGCTCAGCTCGCTCGTCCCGGCCAACGTCAGGACCAGGCCCAAAAGCCATACGGCCAGAAGCCCCTCCGCCAGTCCGAAAAACAGTCCCGCCAGTTTATTGATTCCATGAAGCAGCGGCATGTGTTCTAATACGTTCAGCAAAAGCGCCGCGACCCGCAGAATAAAAAACACAACCAAAAACGTCGCAAAA
The DNA here is from genome assembly GCA_947650845.1 of uncultured Lachnospiraceae bacterium. GTDB lineage: Bacteria > Bacillota > Clostridia > Lachnospirales > Lachnospiraceae > RGIG7193. Next base: position 10,343 of record CANSWW010000054.1, on the reverse strand, counting down.
TAAGCCAGAAGGACCACAATTTGACTGGAAATGACATGACTGATGCCTGCCACAAATGCTTCCATCCCCTGTTCGGCATATCCGCTTACCGCTTCCTTTTCCAGCAGCGTTTCCGTAAGCATCGGTAAAAAGGGAAGGCTCTCAATCAATTTTTGCCGATCGACCTGGTCAAGCAGCTGCTCCTGCCCGTTTTCAAGCATGCTCTCCGCCTGCTCCCAAACGACCGCCTCCACTCTGCTTTCAATGTAATTCGGCAAGTCGGTCTGTGTCTGTAGATACGAATTAACGCGGGGACTCAAAAACAGCACCAGCACCAGGGTCACTGCGCCAATTACCAGATTCAGAACCGTCTTTATCAGCCCGTTTACATAACCAAGCAGACCGCCGACCGCCAATATAGCCACCGTGACTATCATCAGCCAGTTTCCATTCATCCTTCTTTACTCCTTAAAATGCTCTTCCTTTAAAATCAGATACCCTTCCTTGTCGTAGCGATTGGAGAAAAAGCTCTTGATCGAACGTCGTTCTGCCCGCAAAATCGCCTTTTCCACCAGCTCCTGCGCCAGTTCCTCCGTCAGGGGGACGCGCTCCTGCTGACATTCTTCTATCTCCGCAAACAACGCCAGACCACCCATATCGTCCACAACCGCGTCCAGCATGCGGGCATATTCCACGGCAAAGTCAAAAAAGTCGTTGGGCGACATTTCATCCGCGGCTTTTGCTTCCGACTTTGCCTCTTCTGTCTTGACAGCCGCTTCCGGCTCCCGCAAAGCAGACGAAGCTTCCGTCACCCGGACGACTGCCCCCGTCTCTGCCTTCTCGGATGCCGGCGGCGCCTGGCTGCCCGTATTCAGGGCCTCTTCGACCAGCTCGGCCAGCGTCCGATGCTCTTGAGCCGGCTGTGCGCCTGCTTTTGCCGGCGGCTCAGAGAGCCCTTGCGGCTCGGCCGCTGTCTGTGATTCATATTCCGGCTGCGGTTCTGCCGCTACCTGCGGCTCTGCTTTCGCCTGCGGCTTGGCGACTCTTTGCGGCCCTTCCTTCGGCTGCGGCCTGGCATCGATCCGCGGCTCTGCTTTCGGCTGCGGCTTGGCATCCGCAAAAGTCCCGGTCGGCGCTGCCGCAAAGGCAGCCCGGGATTCAACGTCCGGCTCCGCCTGCTCCCCTTCTTCCTGTATCTTCACAGGCGCCGCGCTCCGCCCCGCTCCTTCACAGGACAGTACCCGGCAATCCGCGAAAAACGCCATCCGCTTCTGCAGCCTGTCAATTTCCTCTTCGGTATCAATCAAAGCGATAAAGCATTCCGCCTGATCCCCTGCCATACATTCGATCGTCCGCGATAAGATTTCTGTCGGCAGCTCGGCGATCCCCACTACGATCAGATCGCGTCCCTGCAGCTTTGCCAGGATTTTTTCAATATTTTTTTTGGCTAGCTTTGCGCCGCTGATCTTTGCCACCTGGCTCGCCGGGCAGCCTAATAGCTCCCGCATTCTCCGAATATAAGCGACACATTCGTGAAGGCCGCTTTCTTCGTTATCGCTGGCAATTAGTACATAATGATCCTGCGCCTTGCCCATTTCCTCCGCAGACGCCCCCCCGGCCTGCAGTACCGTCGTCGCTGCTTCCATCTCGGCCACCAGCTCCGGCATCAACGGTTTTTCGACTTCCGCTTCGACACGCTCCGGACTTACCGGATCCGGCTTCGCCATGGTTCCTTCCGTCGCCGCGGCTTCCGGTTCCGCTCGCCTCGATTCCGGCAGTTCCGGCTCTAAGGGTTCCGCGTCTTTCGATTCCGAGATTTCCGCCCCCTTCGGTTCTGAGAGTTCCATGTTTTTCGGCTCCGAGGCTCCCACGCCCTTCAGCCCCGCTTCTTCCTCGTTCGCAAGCGCCGCTTTTTGCTCTTCCCGTTCCGCCTCCGCCTTCATCCGTGCTTCCACTTCCCGGGCGGTAACCGGGCTTCCCCCGACTTCTTCTAACGTCCTGTTAATCGCCCTTGCCTGTATGACAAATTCTTTTGTCTTTGTCCGCTCGCCAAAAGGACCGGCCGCGATCTTCGTCCGTTCGGAATCCTCCGAATGATTGTTTTCCACGGCCCCGACCTCTTCCATTGCCGCCGCTGTCTTTCGCAGCATCGCTTCGTTGATGGTCGCCGACATGGCCTCCGTCTCAATCTCGCGGGCCAGGCTGGCTTCCATTTCGGCCTGCAGATTGGCCACTTCCAGCGCCGCCTTCTCTTCAATTTCACGCGTCAGTGCCGATTCCCGGCGACGGCTTTCTTCCTCTTCCTGTAAAAGCCGTTGTGCTTCCTCCCGCCGCTTGCGCTCCTCCTCCTGCAAGAGGCGCTCCTGCTCCTTTTGCCGTTTGGCTTCCGCTTTGCGGCGTGCCTTCGCTTGCTCTTCCTGGCGGGTGCGGGCCTCGGAAAGCGACTGGATTTTGGGCTTCTCCGCTGTCTGAGATTCATTCTGCGCTTCTTTCAGGCTCTCCGCCGTCATTTCCTGAAACGCCTCTTCTGCCTGCTCTACCGTCGCGGCCTGCTCGCGCAGCGCCTCGGCCGCCAATTCCGCTACGCTCTTGGCGCTGCCGCCCTGCACTGCGCCGGATTTCTTGGCCGGACGCCCTTCCTTCTTCTCAAATTCCCGCTGGACATCCTCCAGACGGCGCAGATACTTTTCCTTATTCTCCTGCTTCTCCATCTGTTCGGGACTCAGGGGCATAATCTGCTGCTTCAGCTCCAGCGCCTTGTCCACATAGGGGCCTACGCCGAACCAGAGGACGATTTCATCGCACAGCTTGACACACGCGTCGGTTTTGCCGGCACGATAATACAGCTCCGCCAGCTCATACGACCATTTTTCTTCAAACTCGCGCTTCTGATAGGCTTCGAGAATCATGGTCAGCCGATCGATCGACTCGCCCTTCGCCTTGGCAATTTCATAGAGAAGCACCAGACGGTTCGGATCCTGCGGCGAGGCGGCCGTAAATTCCTTCAGATACTCTTCGGCTTCCTCAAAATTCCCCTGCTTGACCGCCAGCTCCGTAAGCTTGCTTAAAAAGCGGCGCCCCACCGGGGCCCGCTCATAGGCCATCAAAAGCATATCCTTCGCTTCCGCGTAACGGCCGGCCTTTTCATATGCCTGGGAAACCGTACTGAGAAGTTTGGTGTTCTTTACCCTCTCCCAGTCAATGGTATCGGCGATCTTGGCCGCGGTTTCATAGTCCCTGCGCTCCACCAGCTTCTTTATTTTCTCCGACTTGATCGTATATTCGTACTTATCCAACTTGTATATCCACTCCCGATTTGATCGTCATAGCTGTGTACGGCCTTCCAGAGCCCGCAGCAGCGTCACCTCATCAATATACTCCAGATCCCCGCCCACCGGTACGCCGCTGGCAATCCGCGTCACCTTAATACCCGTAGGTTTAATCAATTTGCTTAAATACATAGCCGTCGTCTCGCCCTCCAGGCTGGAGTTCGTCGCCACTATGACCTCCTCGATATCCCCCTGGAGCCGCTGCATCAGCTCTTTTAACTTAATGTCCGCCGGCCCGATGCCAAGCGCCGGCGAAATCGCTCCGTGCAGCACGTGATAAACGCCGTTGTATTTCCCGGTTTTTTCGTAGGCGGCCAGATCGCGTGTGTTTTCCACGACCATGATCTGCGCCTGGTCGCGCGAGGGGCTTTGGCAGATCGGGCAAAGGTCATTGTCGGTCAGCGTGCAGCACTGCCGGCAATAACGCACCGTCCGCTTTGCCTCTAAAACCGCCCCCGTCAGCCGCTCCACATCCGCCTGCGGCATATTCAGCAAATGAAATGCCAGACGACCCGCGGACTTGGCGCCAATCCCCGGCAGGCGGGACAGCTCTTCGATCAGCGCCGTGATTTTTGTGCTATAGTAATCCATCAGAAGGGAAAGCCTCCCATGCCGCTGGTCATTTTGCCCATCATCGCATTGGCATCCTCCTCCACCTGGCGGATGACCTCGTTGACGGCTGCCACGATCAGATCCTGCAGCATCTCAATATCGTCCGGATCGACCACCTCAGGGGTTAACACCAGCTCCTGAACCTCCTTCTTGCCGTTCATGGTGATGGAAACCGCGCCGCCGCCGGACTGAGCCGTGTAGCTCTTCTCCTCCAGCGCCTTTGCCTGCTCCTCCATCTGGCGCTGCATCCTCTGCGCCTGCTTCATCAGATTATTCATATTTCCGGGCATCCCTCCCGGAAAGCCTCCGCGCTTTGCCATGTTTTGTCTCCTCCTATTCCATTATAATATCCATGTTGATTTTCTCTTTTAATTCTTCCTCGGTTACAAACCGTTTGTTTACATATTCCTCCGGCGCGGTCAAATGGGCTTCCAGCTGCACCTGCATCTGATAGGCCGAAGCGATATAGCTTTCCACCCCGCGGCGCACCGATTCCCGGCTTCCCATATCATACGCGGCCTGGTCATGGAACACCAGCAAAAGTCGTCCTTCGCCTAACGGCTCCAGCTTCACGTCCCGCAGCGTCTCTTTGGCCGTCATACCCACCGCGTCCAGAATGTCTTTCCAGTCCTTTTCCAACAGCCGCAGCTGCTCAATGTCGGCCGCCGGGAGCACGACGGTCTCCGGCTCCCCGGATTGCGCCTGCGCCCCGTCCCCCTGTACCGTCTCCAAACCGGCTTTGCCGGCCCCGGCCGGGCCGCCGCCCCCGCTTACGGATAAGCCCGACGCGGCCAGCGCCTGCGCGAGCGCTCCTGAGGCGACCAGCTGTCTGGCAAGCTGTTCCGGCGTCTGAGCGCCGCTTCCCGCTGCCAGCCGTTCCTCCAGCTCTGCAATCCGCTGCCGCAGCGAATCCAGATTTGTCTCCATCGCCGGATGCGTTAGCTTAATCAGCGTGATCTCCAGCAGCACACGTCGGTTATTGCTGTAGCGCATTTGATTCATCGTCTCCGACAGCACGCGGATGTAGCGCATGGCTGCCTCCTCCGGAACCTGCGCCGCGTCCTCCAAAAGCCGCGCGCGGTCCTCGCCGCTCATATCCAGCAGTTCTTCCGGCGCATCTCCGGTCTGGGCCAGCAAAAGCCCGCGCATGTACCATACGAAATCCGCCGTAAACTGGCTCAAATCACGCCCTTTAAGAATCAGCTCCTCCACCTGCCGCAGGCAGCCGCCTACGTTTTTTTCGTGGAGCAGACGCAGGAAATGGCTGTAAACCTCATTATCCACAGCCCCCAATACGTCCAGCACCCGCTCAAAGGTCAGCTTTTCTCCATAGTAAAAGGCCGCGCACTGGTCAAACAGGCTGATCGCATCGCGCAGGGAGCCGTCGCCCTTTTTGGCCACATAGCGAAGCGCCTTTTCCTCGGCTTCGATCCCCTCCGCCCCGGCCATCTCCCGAAGCCGCGCCGCAATCGTCTCCCCGCCAATCCGCCTGAAATCGTAGCGCTGGCAGCGTGACAGCACCGTGATCGGAATTCGGTGCGCCTCGGTCGTCGCCAAAATAAAAATCACGTAGGAGGGCGGCTCCTCCAGCGTCTTTAACAGCGCGTTAAAGGCCCCTGTAGAAAGCATATGGACTTCGTCGATAATATAGACGCGGTATTTGCCGTCCGCCGGCGAGTACTCTACCTCTTCCCGGATCTGGCGGATATTGTCCACGCCGTTGTTGGAGGCCGCGTCGATCTCCACCACGTTCATGGAGGCGCCGGATGCGATCGCCTTGCAGGAAGCGCACTCCCCACAGGGACTGCCGTCCGACGGATGCTCGCAGTTTACCGCCCGGGCGAATATCTTGGCAATCGAAGTTTTGCCGGTGCCCCGCGTGCCGCAAAACAGGTAGGCATGGCCGATCCGCCCGCCGGTAATCTGATTTTTTAAGGTCGTCACAATGTGGTCCTGACCTCTTACGTCCGCAAACGTCGCCGGACGCCACTTGCGGTACAACGCGGTATATCCCATTTGCCCTCCCGTCCTTCCTGACAGACTAATCCTTGTACAGTATATAATAAATCGGGGGCGGGCGCAAGGGGAAGAGGGATATTTTTGGGGCAGGCTTTCCTCCGGCAAAATAACAAATGCGGGTATAACAGATTTTCGCTCCTTATCCCGCCTATTTCCCAGCTCATTAAATTTTTAAAAGTTTCCTATCAAGAATAACTCGTGAAATACAGCAGTTTATGATACAATACTCCTAAATGCAGAAATAATCCGGAGGAAAAACAAAGCCATGTACGATGAACTAACCCGAAATGATATCAAGAAAATCGAAGAAGAAATCGAGTACCGCAAGGTAGTCGTGCGCAAAGAAGCGCTGGAGGCGGTCAAGGAAGCCCGCGCCCACGGTGACTTAAGCGAAAATTTTGAATACCACGCCGCCAAAAAGGACAAGAACAAAAACGAGAGCCGGATCCGCTATCTGGAGCGGATGGTTCGCACCGCGAAGATCATCGAGGACCGTTCGGCCGACGACGAGGTCGGCCTGTTCAATACCGTCACTCTCTACATGGAGGACGACGACGAGGAGGAGACCTACAAGCTGGTCACCACCGTCCGCGGCAATTCCCTGCAGGGCCGCATCAGCATCGAATCCCCGCTCGGCAAGGCCATTTTAGGACGCCGGCTCGGCGAACGGGTCTATGTAGCGGTCACTGAGAAAGCCGGCTACTATGTGGAAATCCGCGCGATCGAGAAAACCGCCGACGATGACAGCGATACCCTGCGCAGCTTCTGAGGGGCCGGCAGGGATTCGCTACAGGCAGCCCAGCTTATTGGAAATCAGGGCTGCCGACTCCATGACAACCGCCGCGGCCTCCTGCTCATGCTCCTGCATGCCAAGACCGCGGTACTTGCCGGAGAGACTAAGGCCCGCCACCACCGCGCCGCTTCGTCCGCGGATGGCCGCCGCGATGCAGGCGCTCCCTAACGCGTGCTCTCCGTATTCGGTGCTGTAGCCCACACGCCGGATCTTTTCAATCTGTTCCATCAAAACGGGCAGCGAGGTGATTGTGTTATAGGTAAAGGACGGCATGCCGGCCCTCTCCATCACCGCTTCAATTTCCTCGTCTGTCATAGCTGCCAGCAGTATCTTTCCGATCGCGGTGCAGTGCAGGGCGGTCGTATGCCCGACCATCGTATACATACGCGGGGAACGGCGGCTGTCCACATGCGCCAGATAATACATCCGGTCCTTCTCCAGGACAGCCAGGTTGGCCCCCACCTCATATCGCTGCTCCAGATCATACAGCTCTGGCAGCGCCTGCTTCCTCAGCTCGCTATGATTGAGCGCAACGCCGGATAAGGTAATGATCTGCTTGCCCAGCTGGTAGAACCCCGAATCGTCGGCCCGCTCCAGATACCCATACGCTACCATTGTGTTAATCAGCCGCGACACATTGCTCTGCGTCATATCCACCTTGCGGGTGATGTCCACGACCCGCAGCGCCGGCGTCTCCGGCGTAAAACAATTCAAAATATCGAACGCCTTACAAAGGCTTAGCGTCAAACCACTGTTTTCTTTTGCCATGCCGTCCTCGCATTCCCCGCCGCCAGGCACCGCTTTCAGACGGGGCCGTCAGCATTTTATTTTTACTACAATACGTACGCATTCTTCCTGAGAGCCGTCGCTCATACCCGGCAGATGCGCATCCTCCGGAAAATAGACCGCGAACATCCCCTCTTTCATCCGCAGCCGGCTGCCCTCCCCCGTAAACGCGTAAAACGCTATATCCGCCTTCTCGTCGTAATCGGACACGGCCTCTGTCTCCCGGCGGGGCATATGCCAATGGGTTTCACTGCCTGAGATCATGCATTGAATATCGATATACCGGTCATGGGCCTCAAACCGCGGGTTCTCCTGCTCCTTGGGCGAATACCGAAACACCTTCGCATAAAGCTCGTCTCCTGCTATCTCATACCGGCCCGGAGCCACGGATTCCGTCAGACACTTCCGTATAAACGCAAACGCCTGCTCCATCTGCGGATGCAGTCCATAATACCTTGCGCTGTTTTCGATTCGATCCGCTATCATATGGGGTTCTCCTCCTTGTATTTGCTTGTACTCCGCTTCTCTTATTTAAGCATATCTTTTGTCTTTTTTCAAGTCAAAAAACCGTCTTGCTTCTGTGACAGGGCCATCAGCTCCAGGTCCTCCAGCGTATGATCCAAAACCTCTAAGAGTCCCTCGTCGGCCGGGATATACGGGTTGCGCACCTTCGCCGTGCGGATAATTCCGCCCCGCCTCAGTACTTCCTTATGTACCGCCATCGCCATGCCGCCGGGGATCGAGCCTAAGCGTATAAAAGGAAGATAGCGGTAAAACAGCTGCCGCGCCCCCCTGGTATCCCCCGAGACAAAGCGGTCATATACCTGCACCATGATTTCCGGGAACTCGCCGGCCGGCATCGTACCGCTCACGCCCATGCACAATTCCTCATAGAAAAACGTCCCGTTCAGGCCCCCGAACACCGTCAAGCGTCCCTCGGAGGCCTCAAGGATTTTTTTTGCCTTCTGAAAGGTCGGCGGCGCCTCTGCCTTTACATAGCAAATATTTTCAAACGTATCCGCCAGACGCAGAATGATCTCAATCGGAATCGATACGCCGCAGGCCCCCGGCGCGTCCTGGATCATAATCGGAATCTCCACATTTTTCGCGATTTCCGCATAATACTCATAGATCCGCTGCGCGTCCGGCTTAATCATGTAGGGCGGCATAATCATGAGCAGGGCCGCCCCGTGCGCCTGCGCCCAGCGGCTGTTTTCCACCGCCGGCTCCGTACCGGTGCCGCCGGCCCCGAACACTAACGGTACCCGGCCCGCGGTTTCCTCCGCCACGGTCACGGCAATCTGCTCCTTCTCCCCCGGCGTTAGGGCAAACGCTTCGCTGGCATTGCCAAAAAGGGCAATTCCCCGCACCCCGGCCCGCAGCAAAAATCGCACTTCCCGCCGCAGGCTTTCACAGTCCAGCACCCCGCTCTCGTCATATGGCGTCGGCAGAATCGGGCAGACGCCTTTTAATCTCTCACTCTCGCGCATCTTTAACCTATCTCCTTCCTATCATGGCGCGCTATAATACCGCACCTTCTCTTCATCGTACTCAATCCCCAGCCCCGGCCCGTCCGGCACCTGCAAAAAGCCGTTTTCGCAGACAATCGGCCGCGTCAAAAATTCATTCGCCACCGGCAGGATGCTGGGCTGGTACTCCTGCATTCCATGGAAATTGTAGAGCGCCGCGTCACACTGCAGCGTAGCCGCGATGCAGCCTCCCTGCCCGACGCTCAAATGCGGCGCGACCAAGCGCCCGTAAAGCTCGGAAAGCTGTGCAATCCGCAGAAGCTCCGTGATCCCACAGCGCCCCACGTCCGGCTGTATGAGGTCGCAGCAGCGCCGGTCCAGAATCTCCTTATACTGCCAGTGTGTCCGGTCGGCCTCTCCCAGGGCGATCGGGATATCCACCGCCTCCGCCAGCTCGGCATACCCTTGCAGATCCTCCGGGTTCAGCGGACACTCCAAAAACGCCACATTAAGCTCCTCCAGGCGTCTCGCCAGGCGGATGGCCTGCGGTACCGTATAGTTCCAGTGCGCGTCGATCATCAGCCCGAACCCGTCACCCAGGGCCTCCCGCAGAGCCGTCATAATACGGATATCCTCCTCCATCCCATAGCCGATCTGCAGCTTGATTGCCCGAAAGCCCTTTTCCTTCCAATTCAGCGCCAACGCCACCTTGTCCTCCAGCTTTGCTACCGGCAGCCCCGAGACGTAGGCCGGGATCCGGTCGCGGTACGCGCCGCCGGCCAGCCGATATACCGGCAGTCCCGCTTTTTTGCCGGCGATGTCCCACAGAGCACAGTCAACCGCCGCCACCGCATCGACCATAAACCCGGCATAATAGCCCCGGTCGCGCATCAGATCATACAGCCGGTTCCACAGCACGCCGCGATCGAGCGCGTTTTCTCCCAGAAGGACCGGGGTAAACAGGCTTCGTATAATCGTCCCCGCCACCTCCGGCAGCACCGGGGCCAGCGCTTCCCCCCATCCGCTGATCCCGCTTTGAGTCGTAATTTTGACGAGCAGCGTCTCCATATTTTTGGAATAGGGGCACCGGTATTCCGGCCGCATATAATAATCATAGGGACCCTCCAGCGCCTTCGTATCCCCCAGGTAGACATGCTCCTTGCGTATTTTTATCGGAAATACCTCGATTTTCTCAATCCGCATCCGCCGCTCCTTTCTCCCGCGCGCCTTTTTTGGCCGCAAGCCCGTTCCAGATAAAATAAGCTACGATCAGCGCCATCGCGCAAAGCGTCACCGCCAGATCCGGCACGACCGTCATGATAATGGCGAGGATCACGATCGCAAACCGCTGCCACA
>CANSWW010000053.1 GCA_947650845.1 uncultured Lachnospiraceae bacterium | reverse complement strand
TGTCAAAGTGACTCACATCTAGGGCCTCTAAGCTTTCACAACCAGAAAACATAAGAGACATAGCAGTCACATTACTTGTATCAAAATGACTCACGTCCAGTTGTGCTATATTTCTACATCCCCGAAACATTCCCGACATATGTGTTGCATTTGCTGTGTTAAAATGGCTCACATCCAGGTTCTCTAAATTTTCACAGTCATAAAACATGGCAGACATGACGGTCACACTGCTTGTATCAAAGCTACTCGTATCCAAAGTTACTAAGCTTTTACAGCCCCAAAACATCCCCGACATATTCCTTACGCCTGCTGTACTAGCAATGTTTACCTCTGTCAGATTCACACAGTCTTTAAATGTGCAGGACAAATCCGTTACTCCGTTCACATTAAGCTCCGCAGAGGTAATCTGATCCGCATAATCAGCCCAAGGCGTCAAATCATTTGTACCGTCACGAAACTCCCCGCTCCCGCTTACCGTCAGCTTCCCACTGCCATCAATCACCCAGACAACGTTTCCATAGGTTCCGCTCGCAATATCCCCAGCCTGCGTAGCCGGAACATCTGCCACCGAATCAGGCGCGGCCGAAGCCGCCCCCATAGCATCTTCCCCCGTATCATCCATGCCCGCCGCATCGGCCGCTATGCTCTCTTCACCGTTCCCCCCGTCCTCGTTCTCCGTATCTACCGGCGCAGCTACCGCCTGTGGCCCAGCCACAGCCATGTCTCTTGTCTGTGCATCCTCCACTCGAACCGTCTCTTCCGGCACTCCTCCCGTCGTTTCCCCTGGTGTTGCTTCCGGCATTCCTTCTGTCGTTTCCTCCGGCGTTTCCACCACCGCTTCTTTCACCGGTGTCTCCGCCGCTCCCGCCGTCGTTTCTACCGACGGCCCTTCCTCACTCTCCGTACTTTCCTCCACCGCCGGCGGCTCACCTTCCGCCGGCTCCGCCTTCGCAATCGGTGCAGACTGCATCGCCAAAAGTACTGCTAACAGAATTGCAAAGTATCGTTTCAACAACTTCATTCTCCTATCCTCCTACACTTTTTAGAAAACCCGCATCCCTACCGACTGGGAATTGTAAACACCTGCCCCGTGCGAATCCGTCCGGGACTGGAAATCCGGCTTTGATTCGCCTCATAAATCAACTGCCACAAACTCCCTTTTCCATAATATTTCCGGGCAATCCTCCACAGACTGTCTCCCGCCTTGACCGTATACGTATCCCCGGCCATCACATCCTCTGTTTCCGCATTCCCGTCATTTCCTTCCTCCAAATAAATCGTGAGCACCTGTCCCACCGAAAGCCGGTGCGGCGAACGGATTATTTCCCTATTATCCTGATAAATCCTTGTCCAAAACCGTCCGGCGCCATAATACCGAATCGCCAGTTTCCATAGCGTATCCCCGCGCTGCACCACATGAGAGATCACCGTCTCCGTCTCGGCCTCGACCGGTTCGACCGGCGGCTGGGTATAGCTGCCACTGTTTCCCCCACCGCTATTATTCGTATTACTATTGTCCTCTTCCGGCGCCTTTCCCGGCAAAACCGTATAATTCTGCACGGCCCGCCGCAGCGTATTGTCTGCCGTGCGGAATTCAATACCGATCGTATGCGTTCCTTCGCCTTCGTCCGTCAAGGTCTGATCCCGGATCGTGATCCGGGTGCTGCCGGGCGCAGATGTATAGTCCGTTCCCTCCGTCAATTTCCGGCCGTTCAGATACACGGCCACAAACTCGCTGTAGTCGCCCCGCGAAACAAGGGTATGGCTCCCCGTCCCGGACAGCGATTCCAGATATAAATCCGGAACGTACTCAATCAATTCGTAATTCGGGTCGGACATCGTATCCACATTCGGATTTGTATTCTCGCCCACTACCAGCCGGTACACTACCGTTTCATCCACGCCGTTTTCGTCCGTCCACCAGATCGAAAAATCAAACGCTCCGGCTGCGCAGGGCACGCCTGATACCTTCCCGTCGCTCGCAAGCGCAAGCCCCTCCGGCAGCGTCCCGCTCGCAAGCGCGCTGCCCTGGCCGCCCACATAGGCTTCAAACGGTACATATTTCACCGCCGTCGGAAGTGCCAATATCCGCTTTAATTCTATACCGGAGTCCAAATTCCGGGGCATTTCCTTCCATTCGTTTCCCGATGCGTCCACCCAAATCAGCGAATTAGATCCCGACGATTCCGGCAGCGAGGCCGACGTCGTTATATGAATCGGCGAATACACCGTTTTCAGATTCGCGCAGCCGTCCAGCAAATAGCTCATATCCGCCGCGTTTGCCGCGTCAAAACCGCTTAAATCCAGACTTGTTAGTCCATAGCAATTGCTGAACATATACGACATATTTGTTACCGATCTTGTGTTCCAGCCGCTTACATTCAGCTGTGCCAGCGAAAAACAGTTGGCAAACATATAAGACATGTCCGTCACATTGCCGGTGTTAAAGCGGCTTGCATCCAGAGAAACCAGCCGTTCACAGTCATTGAACATCCACGACATGTCCACGGCGCTACCGGTATCTGAGATGCTTACGCTCACCAAATTGTAGCAGCCCGCAAACATAGACGACATATCCGTGATTCCCGTTGCCTGAATGTCCGCCGACCTGATATACTCGGCATAGCTAAACCAGGGCGCCGCCGCGTTCGTTAAGGGCGCACGGAAGTCTCCGCTCCCGCTCACGGTCAATTTTCCGTCCGCGTCAATTACCCAGGTCACACTGCCATAGCTTCCGCCGGCGATATCGTTTGGCGCTGCCATCGCAATTTTCTCCGGCTGTGGTACCAGCCACGCCATAGCCAGCAATACTGCCAATAACATCCCGACGCCACGTTTCCAAAGCTTCACTTCTTCCGTTCCTCTCTTCCTTTTTCTAGCCTTCCAGACTTGATTCCATGCCTTTTCCTCATCGCTCACATACATTTCCGCTTACTCCTCGTCCCGCAGATAGGCCTCCCCTATTTCCAGAAGCTCCTCCAGCGAATACAGCTTACACTGTCGCAAGTCCCCCGATTCATAGTCAAACACCAGCCTGTCTCCCGCAACGTCGCACAGACCGGGCAGCACCGCCAGCTTCTGCAAATCCGAATCCAGCAAAATCCCATACCGCTCCCCCGCCGCGCTGATATATTCCGTAATGATATACTCCCCGACCTGCGTCACATACGTCAAATAAGAATCCTCTTCCAGCGTGGCCGCCAATCGGCCGGACTCTATTTCATAGACCTCCGGCGCCGTATGGAGCGAGGACGCGATCCGATACTGCTTTGTAAAAAACTCCTCATACAAATCCTTTGCCGGCTCCTCCCCCTTTTCTTCCGCCAAAAGCGTGCCGTCCGTCGCGCTGTAGCGGCGAATCGTCCCGTCATACCAGGTCACTTCCAGGAAGGATTGCCCCGGCTCCTTTCGAAACTGCTGGTCATACATCTGTTCCGCGTCCGGTAATGTTACCTCCGTTACTACATTTCCGTCCAGATCATAAATCCGAAATCCCTGATAATCAAACAGCATCGCCGTCTTTCCGTCCCCGCTGATCCGCGATTCGTTATGTACGTAACGGGCGTCATAGGACAAAAGCTGCGATTCCTCCTGCTCCACTAACCGCATCAAACGCACGGACGGCTCGTTTCGATTGCCCGCAACGGCATAGCCGCCGGCCATTCTCACAAAATCGCAGTTTTCCGCACAGTCCACCGTCAAGGCGTCATGCGCGCCGCTGTCATAAAACGAGAATTTCCGGTCGTCCGTTGCCGCCAGCACATATTTCTCTCCGATCGCAAAGCCCGTGATCTGCCCATTCTTTGCATAGGCCAGCTCCGTTTCCGTCATTGCCGCCGGATCCGCTTTTACCAGCAGGCTGCCGTTGGCCAGATAAATCCCGCTCTCATCCGCCAGCAAGGATAAACGATCCTGTGAACTGTAACCGCCCAAATAAACCGCCTCCACCGTATCGACCATGCCAAAAACAGCCTCGCCGCTTTTCTCGGCGGTAAACGCAAAATACCGGCCGCAGAAACCGCCCGCAAAATGGCGATAATCGGACTCTTCATAAAGGATCAAATCCCCTTCCGGATCCGTTAAATCATAAATCCACAGCGCTCCGTTTGAAAAGCTTGCCGCCAGCAGCCTTCCGTCCCCGTTCAGGGCAAACACCGTATTCTGCGGATCGGCAAAAATGTCGTTGGCTACCACCGGCTGGCTCTGCCCCTCAAACGAGCGCTCCGCCACTACGGCCCCGTCCGAGACGCGGTACACGGCTGCCTGTTCTTCTCCCCGATTCACGGCCGCCACTCTCTGCCCGTCCCCCGAAACCGCCAGCGTCGTCGCAATCCCGCCTGTCCACAATATCTCTTGCGCTTCCAGATTGTAGGCCGTTACCCCCTGGTCCCCGGCATATACAAGGTGGGTCTCATCCGCAAATACGCAATCCGCCAGCGCCGATTCCTGCGCCGGCAGCACTGCCACCTGCTTCTGCGTGGCCAGCTCATAGACCGCCACTTCATAGGCATATACGGCCGCAAGATACGTTCCCTGCGGAGAAATCACCAGATCAAAGGGAGCGGACGGCAGCATGATCGTATTAAGCGCTTTGAATCCATCCGCCAGGTTGTATACCCCCAAAGCATCTGTCAGGGCTTTTTGCGCCTGCGCGGTCACCGGCGCTTCCAAAATACTGTCTCCCGTCGGAATCGCCTGCAGCGCCAGCCCGACCGCTCCCGCGACATCCCCCTGCGCCAGCCGGTTCGCCGAGTATTCCGCCAGTGTAAGCGCCTCCTGCCGCTGCTCCAGCTGTTTCAGCCCCACAAATGTGGACGCACCGCCGGCCAAAAATACCGCCGAGAGCAAAGCCGCCGTCACTGCCACGCGCCTCTTATGACGAATCGTCCGCTGATCGCGCTTATGCAGCTGCCAGAACGCCTGCAGCATTTCTTCCGCCGTCTGATAACGCCTGGCCGGGTCAGGCTCCATTGCCTTTTGGATAATCGCCGCCACCGCGGGACTGCAGGACTGTGTGCCCAGCGGCTTTACTTCCCCGGCCCTCTGCGGCGGGCGCGTGCCCGACAGAAGATGGTACAAGGTCGCTCCCAGGCTATAGATATCCGACCGCACATCCAGCAAAATGCCTTTTGAGCGGCCTGTCGTGCTGCTCCCGGTTCCTGCCGTGCCTGCCTTTCCGATACCGGTCGTGCCGATGCCTGCCTTTCCGGTTCCCGTCTCATCCCCTTTTCCGTTTTCCGTAACAGCCGGCTGCCCGCGCCCCGGTTCCCCGGTTCGTCCGGCTGTCTCCGCTTCCGAGCTTCCCCAGGCTACTTCCGTTGCCTCTGTGTCCGCAGTGTCCCCGGGCCTCTTCGTTGCGTCAGTGTCCGTACCGTCCCGGGACACTTCCGTCGCCTCTGTGTCCGTACCGTCCCGGGACACTTCTGTCGCCTCTGTGTCCGCACCGCTCCCGGACACTTCTGTTGCCTCTGTGTCCGCACCGCTCCCGGACACTTCTGTTGCCTCTGTGTCCTTATCGCCCTCGGACGTTTCCCTTGTTTCCGTTCTCGCAATTTCCCGGTGTCCCGCCGCACCGGCATTCGTATCCGTCCCGGAAGCCGTTCCGCTACTCGAAACGGTCCGCACGGCCGCCGGCCGGTTTTCGCGGATATAATCTGTCCCATAGTGTTCCGGCGACGCATAGCCCCGGCTAAACCCAACCTTTACCGCGCCGTCCTCGCCCAGCGCCAGAGCAATGTTAAAATCAATCAGACACACGTCCCCGTTCGGACGCAGCATGATATTCGCCGGCTTGATGTCCCCGTGAAGGATTCCGTGCGGCGGCCGGCTATGGAGATAGGAAAGCGCTTCCAACAGCTGGCAGGCCCAGCCAATGACCTGGGGCTGGGATAATCTCTCTCCCCGCTGTAAAAGCTTGTCCAGACTCTCTCCCTCAATAAAATCCATCACCGTATAGACCGTGCCGTTCTCCTGCACAAAGTCATATACCTGAGGAATATAGGTGTGGCTCAGGCCCTTCAGCATATCCACTTCCCGCCTAAGCGTCTCCTCCTTCGCGCTCAATGTCCGCTTATCCGCTTTGAGCACGACCTGCTTCTGCAAACGCAGATGACGGCCAAGGTACACGACCCCGCCGCCGCCCGCGCCGATTTTTTGATCCAGCTCATACAGGCCGGCAATAATCTGGGACATTTTCGTTCTCCTCCTGTTTTTTGGTCCCTGTTCTCAGGGCACAGCGGCGCACCCCGACGATCGTTTATCTATGCAGCCCTGTTTTCAGAGCATTTTACACACCGTAACTCAACGCCGAGGCTTTCCGTACTCCTTTTCCAGCTTCCGTTTCAGCCTGCGCCCCGTCCCGATCAACACGGCCAGGCTCACGACCGCCAGTATCGCGGTCCCTGCCATCACCGCAATGCCGCCGTAAAACAGCACCTCGCTGCCCGATAACCCAAACATAGTGTGTTTCCTCCTTATTACCCGCGTCCTTCAAACAGCTTCTTCCGGCCGGCCACAATTCCCACCGAAATATTGTCGCTCTCCCCGCGCTGCAGCATTCGTCCGATCAGCTCCCGGCATACCGCCTCCGCCCCGGCTTCATCGCGGAGCCATTCCCGGGCCTTGCTGCCGATTTCCCGGAGATCCTCTGCCTGGAGCCGGCGATACAAGCCGTCGGAGCATACCAGAAACAGATCTCCCGCCTGCACAATCCCTCCCGTGGAGCTGAATCGCAGGTCCCCCTGCTTGCCTACAAAATTGTCGAGGTAGCTCTTCGTTCTGCCGTTCTTCGTCCGCGTCACACTGTCGTCCGCCGTAAGCTGCCGCCAGCTGTCCCCCCGGCCGCCGTAGATCCGGCTATCCCCGATCTGAAGCGTATAATACCGGTCCCGGATCAACATAAGCAGAGACAGCGTCGTGCCTGTCCGCACCTGATACTGCTCCCGGTAGGCGCATACAACCCGGTTCCACTCTTCGGCCGCGTCCTTCAAATGCGCATGAAGCACATCCGGATCAACCGTGGAAATATCCATCCATTGCAGGAGGCCGGCATACCACTCCCGTATGTGCTCTATCACCAGAGAAGAGGCCACCTCCCCTCTCTCAAGCCCGCCGATCCCGTCGCACACGGCCAGCACGATGAAATACGCTCCGCCGCGTTTTGTCGAACCGAGCCAGATCGCATCCTGATTTACCTTACGCGTATTCCCGATATACGTTGCGCACGCGCCAGTCCACTTCATATCATCTCGCCTTTTCTCACAGACAGATCCGATAGCGAACCGGTTTGCTGGCCGTAAAGGCAAGCTCTTCTCCGCTCTTCAGCTCATACGGCTGGTTCGGGATTAAGGCCTGTCCGTTTAACAGCGTATGGTTCAGCGAGCCCAAGTCGATTACATAATAACGGCCGTCCCGCTTCTCAATCCGCGCGTGCTGCCGGCCAATCCGTGAAAACTCCCGGCCAAAAGCCACATCCGGCTGCGTCTCATCCGAGGAAACCCGCCCGATCGTGATATAGGGCTTATCAAAATCCAGGCCGATTTTGGCCGGCGCCCCCGGAATCGGCGAGTCGATCAGCAGCAGGTACGCTGCCGGATCCGCCTCCCAATCCTCCGCGATTTCCGTCCTGTCCTCCGTCATCTCATTGTCCACCGTAATATCCGACATCCCGCCGGAAGCAGCCGCCGCTGCGCCAGGGACAGCTGCCATGCCATTCGAAACGACCGCTGCCCCGCCAAAGACAGCTGTCGCCTGCCCGGCGGCAGCCGTCCCTCCTATCGGCCTTGTGCCAGGCAGCGCCGGCTCTGCGTCTCTTGCGCCTGTCTCCGGCCCCTTTGCAAAAATCCCTGTCAGGGCGCCCAGCCCCACAGGATTTCCCTCCGCCGCCTTTGATTCCTTCTTCTTTTTATGTCCCAAAAAGTCCAGCCCGCTGCCTGTTTCTTTTTTCTTCTTAGTATCTTTTTTCTTTTCCTTTTTCCCGAAAATTTCGTCGATCACGCCGCCGTCTCCGGACGCTCCCAGGCTATCCCCGGTAACGGCAGGCGGTATTTCCTCAAATCTGTTTTCCTTGCGCTTTCCCTTCTCTCCGCCAAGCAGATTTCCCAAAAAGCCCTTACGCGCGCTCTTGCTCTCCTGCCCGTCCGCCGATCCCCGCGCGGCCATTTCACTGCGCACCGCCTGTCCGCACGCATCCGCCGCCGGCATTGTTCCGGGATGCGCGGCCGTTTCTGCCTGGCCATAGGACGGCTGCCCCATCCGCGCCGGCGCCACCGGAGCCGTTGCCGCCCGGCCCGCCTCTGGCGAATTTGTCGCCCGGCCTGCCTCCACGAAAGCGGCCGCCCGGCCCGCCTCCGCCGTAAAAGCCGCTTCCCCGGCTGCGGTCGACCCCGACGCCGCTTGTCCCGGTACGGCCTGCGATGTCCCTGCCTCCCCTTGTCCGGACCGTCCCGCCAGCTTCTGCCTTTCCTCTATAAACGTCTGGTACAGCTCCGCCAGCGTCACGTCCTTTCTGGCAAACATCCGATACAGGTAAATCTGGAACTCACTGTCCCCCTCCAGATGGCAGTTAAAAAACGCGTCCCGGAAAAACTGCAGGATTTCCTCGTCGGAATTTTGGCAGGACAGCTCCGGAACATATATAAAATACGCCTTCCCGGACATTTTGTTTACGAATACATAATGCATATCAATGCAGAGATTATGATAATCCAGAAACCAGTCCTTCCCCTGAATAAAGGGAGCCATCAGATTCAGATACAGATCGATAAACTCCCCCTTAGAGAGCGCCTTATCATAATAGGAAAAAGCCACCGTATTCATCAGCTGGTACTTCAGGGAAATACTGCCGTTAACATCCACCATTCGAAAGGGGATCAAAAAATCCGGGCAGTCCTCCTGTATGACACGGATGGCGATTTCATCCAGCGCGGCCGGAGCGGGCAGCCGGATATTCAGATAGTTTGCCTCCAATGAACTTTGCAGCGTAAACTCCAATTCTTTCATTCTCATTCCTCCACATATTTCAGCGTAATCAGCGCCGTCCCGTCCACGGTTTCCACCTGAGCGATCCCGTTGTGAAACGGCTGGGCGCTCTGCCAGATATCCTCGATCTGCAAGACATTCTCCTCGCTGATATATCCCCAGTCATTCGCCGGTCGCACCGCTCCCAGGCCATCAGAGAAGGACAGCGCCTCCTCATACTGGCAGTCAATCACCAGCTCCCCGCTTTCGTCGATATACCCCCAGCGCCCGCTTGTATCCGCCACCGCGATATAGCCGTCCGACTCCGGTGCTTTCGCGTCGGCATACCCCGTCTCGCTGATGTGCTTTCCTTCCAAATCCACCAAATACCACAGCCCGTTCTCCTTCACCATCGCCCGTTCCGCCGCATACACGCATCCCAAAGAATTGATCGCCACATCCTCCCACGTAAAATCCACGACCGTCTTGCCGGAATCGGTTATGATTCCCCAATATCCGTCCTTCTGCACGGCCGCCACGCCGCAGGCATTGGCAGTGATCTTCGTGTACTGATAGTCCGTGGCAATCGGTTCGAAGTCATAATTAAAATAGCTGTAGTTCCCTTCCCGTTCTCCTAAAACCCTCGTACCGCTCACCGCCGTTACATCGGTCATCCGCGCGCCGTTCGTCCCGTCGTCCGCGCCGTAAATGTCGCCGTTTGCCAGAATTGTATAGTAAGTCCCGTTTAACGACACCACCGCAACACCCGCATTGTTAAACGCGGTCGCGCTGTCATATATAAAATCCAGCAGCAAGGCGCCGCCCTCGTCTATGTAGCCCCACTTCTCCCCGTCAAACGCCGGCATCTGCGCGTTGTCGGCCGTCGGCCGGATCGTCTGATAGCGCGTGGTCCGGAGCCGGTATTCATAGCGGTGCTCTTCATAGTATGCCTGCAGCATCGGCGAGCCGGTTGCCTCCATTCCCCGGCGAAGCCACTCCATGGCCTCCTGATTTTTCGAGCGCGCCAGATAGTAATCCGCCGCATTTTGGTACTCCTCCTCCCGGGCCGTCCCTTCCGACGCCCTCTTTTCCACCAGACGCAGATACGGCGAAGGTTCCTCGTTCGCCCAGTAGGCCGCCAGCAGTTTTTCCTGAATCGAGGGGTTTAATTCCGAAGAATAGGTGAGCGCCTGCTCATACAGCGGAATCGCCCGCACATACAGCTCCCGCTCCATATAGCCGTCCGCCGCGGCCAGCAATTCGTTCTGCTTTTCCCTCGCCTGCGCGCCGGTCGCGCTCCTCATCACGATCCCCCAGCCGACCGCCAAGAGCGCCGCCAGTATAAGAATCAGACCCGCCTTTTGTTTTCTCATAATCGTCCCTCTCTCATAACCTGCCCGCAAGCGCAAAGCAGACCGTATTTTGCTTCCAACCGCCGCTTACAGAATAAGCAGCGCAATCCCCGTTCCCATAAAAAGGAAGGGAACCAACGCAACCCCGTCCTTCATTCCCAGCTTTTTGCGGCACAGCTGCACCAGACAATACGCACAGCAAAGAATCGTCCCATAAAAGATCGCTCCCATAATCCTCCGGCTTGTAAGGTACAGGCCCAGCAGACACACAAGCTTTACATCCCCGGCCCCGACCTGACGGCCCGACAAAAGATAACACAGCAAAAACACCGTCCCGCCGGCCAATCCCCCGGCCAATGCTCTCATACCGTACGATACCCCGGCCGCCGGATCCGTCAGAACATACAGGGCGGTTACCGCCGCCCATACCGCCAGCATCCCAAGCAGAAAACGGTTGGGGATCCGTTTGGTCCGGCTGTCCGTCACGCAGAGCACCGACAGCCCCCACAGCAAAAACAGCGTCAAGAACCGTTCCGGCCAGGAAAACTCCCCCAGCCGCCCATACCCGATCGCTGCCGCGAACAGAAAAGAAAGCATTGCCGTTCGCCCCGTCACATCGGTCAGGATTCCCCCAACGCCCTTTTTCATCGTATCCCCGATCCGCAGACCGTAGGTATCGTCCATCCGAAATAAAGCCGCAGCGTACCCCGCTACGATCAAGATCGCTCCCGCGACCGCTCCTGTCACCCGCATTTTCCATCCTCAATTCCGGCCGGCCGTCAGCGTCTTGGCTCCATGGCTTTTCCTCTCCGGCCAAGCCGTTCTGTCCCGCTTCTCAGGCCCTGCCCTCTGTCAGTTCCCCGGCTCCATGGTCTTGCCGTCCCCATTCAGCCAGCCCGGCACGCTCACCCGCTGTACCACATGCAGCTTATCCATCGGCATCACCAGCCCCAAAAATCCCAGATCAATATCATACTGGACCACAAAATCCACCATCCGCTTCTGCGCGTCGCAAAAAAGCGTTGAACCGGAAAAATCCAGTCCCCCGTAGCCGTCCGTAATCCCGTACGAGCGCAGGTACGCATCCGCGTCCTCGCCCACGCTTCCGATGTATTTCTTCGTCAAAGCCCCGGCTGCCATCGTCCCGGCCGCGCTCTTGACCGCGTAGGAGCCGGCCGACGCCCCCATATAGATCAGGCCGGCCAGCAGGGACTCTCCGTCGCCAAACAACGCCGTCACATCCTCGACCGACTTCTGCACCGACTCCGCGGTCTGCACCGCGCCCTCGGCCACCTCCTCGGCCTGCTTTTGCAGAGCCGCCAGCTGCTCGGGCGACATCGACACCTCCTGCAGGCTTCCCGCCAGCTCCCCGGCCGCCCCATTAAGCCCCTGGATCCGGTTGAAGCTGTCCATCACCTGCGTCACCGTATCGTCGATCGGCTTTGTGTACGCCGCGCCGTCCCCCTGGATTGTCTGCTCCGCCTGGCGCAGTCCCAGCGCCTGATACAGGTAGGAATACGCCGAAATCTCATGGGCGGCCGCATTGATCGCATACTGAATCTTGTTGTGGACAACAAAGATATTGGTCAAAAAAATGATCGACAGGATCACGACCAAAAATACCGTAAAGGACAATACGGTTTCCACGACCAGCATCCCGCTCTCGGCCCCGCCAAATCTCCTTGTCCCGTTCTCTTCCCTCTTCAAATCAATATCCTCTCGTCACCGCGAAGCGGTAGCTGTTTCGTTGTACCTGTTCCAGGCCGGCGTAGCTTTCCGGCGATGCGACCAGCCTGGCAAAGCCGGACGGGATCACCGCAAAATCCAGATGCACGGTACAGGACGCGGTAACGGCTGTGTACGCGTTGCCCATTTTAAAAGAAATTTCTTTCAGCGTTCCCTCGCTGCCGACCTTCTCCCTGACCGCATTGATATTCAGCTCAATCAAATTCCGGGTTCTCTCGGCCAATTCGTCCGCGGTCGTCAGGAAAACCAGCATCACCAGCAAATGCTGTTCATAATCCATGGTCGGTGAATCGTCGGCCCTTTTATCTCCGGACAGACGCGGAAGAAGCGACTTTACCTTGTTATAGGCCGCCAGCTGCTTTAATTCCCTCTTAAAAAGAACGACTCCGTCCCCGTCCTTTAGAAGCTGCCAGTCCGCCGCTGTCTCCACGCCGGCCACCGCCAGCCGCAGCGCGCCGTCGACCACCAGGCCCAGCGCGGGATTGATCAGGCCGGCCCCTTGGGCGATGCTTCGAATCAGGCTGTTGATCTCCTCCACCTGATAGGTCGCCAGATAATTGGCGATGCCCCGAAACGCCAGGATCCGGTTGCGGGTCTCCTTCCAATTGTCCATCGAAGAATTGTGTCCGCCCAGGAGATATTCCAGCTCCGCCTGATACAGATAATTGATATTCGGACACTTCTCATACCCGGTTAAGGAAAGCTCCGGCTCCCCGCCGCTCTCCGCGTTTTTCTTGCCCGTCATACGATTTGTAAACATCCCAAAATCATATTCCACGGTATAGACCTTCAAAAGCAGCTTACTCGCCGCCTCCGAAAAGCTGTTCATCGAAAAATAGCTTGCGGCGCTTTTTACCATTTTGCCCAGGTCAAAGAGGATGATATTGCCGCTGTCATGGTAGCCGGCGACCGTCGGAACATTTCGCAGCGTATCCGTTTCTTCTTTATTTATCTCCTCTTGTGCGTCCTTCAGCACATTCTCCGCTTCCTCCTGCTTCTTTTTCGCCTCCGACTCATCCCCGTCAGAGCCAAAGCAGGATTCTAACGACAGATACAACCGCTCCTTTGCGTCATGATCCGCCCGGAAATCCCGCCAGGCGCTCTCGTCCAGGCGATCCTCCCATTCCGGGATGCCCTCCGCGTCCGCGCAGTCCAGATACGCGTCGCGGATCTCTCCCATGCGTGCCTCGATTGCCTGCGCCTGCTGTCCGTAGGCATGATTGGTCCCGCTATATCCCTGGATAAACGCAACGATCCGCGTATACGTTTCCAGATCGCCAAATAAGAGATCCAGTTCGCCAAGCGTTTCCTGCAGGGTCATTCTCACTTCCTCTGAAACTCCTTCATTCAGGATTGTCCGCAGCTGCCCCTGCAGCGTTTTCAGCTTTTGCCCGCAACCGGTGATTTCCCCTGCCAGCCGCGACAGCTCGGACAGTTTTTCATCATAATTCGCAAAGTCCACCGGAAACGGCTTTCCACCGCCTGCGCCCTGGTTCATCCTCACCTTTGTAAACGAAAAAATCACCTGGTTAAACTGCCCGGCCAGCGGCTCCCGCCTGGCGTCCTCGTCCTCCTCCCAGGCATCGTAGATATCCAAGAGCGCCTGCTCCTCGGGCGTAAGCGGCTCTGTCCCTGCGCCCGCGTCCCCGGAACCCGCGTCTGCGTCCTCGGAATCCGCGCCTGCGTCCGTTCCTGCCCCTGCCTCCGCGTCTGCTTCCGCCTCCGCATCCTCCGCCGCTTCCAAAGCCTCCCGTTTGGCCAGCGCTGCCGTCAGGGCATCCGCATCGCACGTCTCATAATCATAGTAAATTTTGTAAGTGGTCGCTTCTTTGTCCTTTTCCCAGGCTGTGATATCCGCAAAAAACACCTGGCAGGACAGATATGTCTGATTGATCTTAGAGATATATTCCGGATATTTCGTAAACTCCGCTAACAGCCGGTAATACTTCTCCGCCTTCTCCAATGATCCCATAAGGAATGAATAAAAAACAGGTAGTACTTC
Organism: uncultured Lachnospiraceae bacterium; assembly: GCA_947650845.1. Lineage (GTDB taxonomy): Bacteria > Bacillota > Clostridia > Lachnospirales > Lachnospiraceae > RGIG7193. The sequence continues at coordinate 6 of CANSWW010000053.1, read as the reverse complement.
CCGTTT
>CANSWW010000052.1 GCA_947650845.1 uncultured Lachnospiraceae bacterium | reverse complement strand
AGTGTGTTGGGTGATGATGAAGAAAAGGAAAAGACAATGGAAGGGCTGAAAAAGGTATTGAATGAAACAAAAAAGCTGTCGGGATATACGGAGGACAAAAAACCGGTATTTTATTCTACGCCAACGTCTTTTACAGCGATTTTAAAAAACGTTAATTACCAGGAGGAAATAGAAACCCACCAAGAACGGGTAAAGGAGCAGATTCTGTTGTTTTGCGGTACTGCCAGGAGCAAGCGCGAAATCGCAGACTATACCGGGTATAAAGACTTGAGAAATTTGACCTCGAGGTATTTAAAACCGTTGCTGGAGGAAGGGAAGCTGCGGATGACGATGCCGCAATCGCCCAGACACCGAAATCAAAAATATGTGAAAAACAATTAGCGCCATCCGCCCAAATAAGCGGCGGCCGTCTCATGAGCCGGCCGCCGTTGCCATCCAGTCTCCGATTTCTTTTGTCAATACATCAAACGGGCAGGCCCCGGTTTCCAGAATCACCGTGTGAAATTCCCGTGCGTCAAAGGCGTCCCCGAGCCGGGCTTCGGCATCCTCCCGCAACAGCTCAAATTCCATGGCACCTACATGATAGCTTAAATAATTGCCCGGATTGGCCACGATGGCCAGGTAGATTTCAGAGACCGTTGTTTCCTCCAGGCCGCTGATAAAGGCGCTGAGAAATTGCCTGGTCTGCTCCAAATCCCAGCCGTTTAAATGGATATTCATATCGCACAGCGCATAAAGGGCCAGCGTAGCGGAGGCGTTGTGCGTGAGGAATTCCGTAAGCTCCGGTGAAAAATTCGTTTCGTACCCATACGAAAGCCGTTCTACGTACGTGGCCCAGCCCTCGGTGAACCCCTTAAAATTCAGCAGGCTGCGCAGCGGCTCGGACTGGCAGGAGGCGGAATAGACGGTCTGGTAGAGATGCCCGGGATATCCCTCGTGGGCCAGCGTCGTATAGAGCCGGGACGTGTCCGTAGCGGCCTTGTTGACGTAAATACAATTTTCCGTGAGGGCATCGAGCGGCGGCACCAGGTAAAACGCAGGGCTTAAATGCGTCTCAAGCGCCGGAGGAACATATTTGACCTCGCAGGCGGTATCGGGCAGCGCGGGAAAATCATTGCGCATCTGGCTTTGCAGATCGAGAAGGATCATCTGCGGATCGGTGAGGGAAAAGGTCTGCGTAAGCTGCTGTCCTAAGTCGGCGGTCGTCTCATAGATTTGCGACATGGCGCGCAGATCGTTCAGCATCCGTTCGCTGACGAGCCGGATCAGCTCCTCGACCGGCCGGGAGGAACCGGTGGCCTGGCGCGCCAGCAGGCGATAATACTCGCCGCCTTGCTCAAACCGGCAGAGACCGCCGGGATTGCGCCCGCTTCCCTGCAGAGCGGTAAGCCCCTGAATCAGAGTTTCGTAGGCCGGGATCACTTGGGAGAGAATCGTTTCCCGGTTTTGGGCCTGATAGGAACGCTTTTCTTCTTCGGTGAGCCAGTCAAGGCGGCCCACGGCATCGTCAAATGCTTCCAGCATAAAATTTTCTTCCGGCTTTGCGCAGAAATCCCGGCACTGGGTAAGAATCTGCGCAAGGACGTCATCGCTCATAAAAAGCCCGGCCTGGGCCTTTTCCTGCTCGAAGGACAGAAGCTGTCCGAAATACCGTGGCAGATCGGCGCAGAGCGCAAGGTAATCTTCAATGTCCGTAGTAGAACGAAAATGATACTCGGCAAGCAAAACCGGCAGCTGGGCCTGGATTCCGCTGGCAGGCTTTAACGGTTCCTGATAATAATAATAGTCGCCGAAGCGCACGGATTGTTCCAGGGAGGCGGCGAGAATGTCATAGGTCAGCCGTTGGGTATCCGCGACATTTTCGCGGGGGATTTTTTTCAGCTGCTCAAGACAGGTCTGTGCGCGCTGTACGCTCTGACGGTAGGCATCGGCGGAAAAATCTCCCAAGGTTACGGCGTAATCGCGAATTCCGAAATCGGCCGGCACGGCCAGATTATAGTGAAGGGTCAGCGTATCGGAACAGGCTTCTTCGATAAAAATCGTATGGGCCAGATCGGCAAAGGCCGCCTGAGATGGTCCGCCGGCCTGGTATGTTTCATAAGATTGCCTAAGCTCAGCGGCCGCGGGCAGAGGGAAAGCGTCTGCGTCCTCGGCCGACGGCGCGTCCTGACAGCCGGTCAGGCCCGTGGGAATACCCGCGGCTAATAAAAGCAGGCAGAGAAGGAGGGCGGCGAGACGGCGGCGGGAAGGCGGGAGCTGTCTCGCCGGGGCGGGACGGCCCGGCAGGGGGATAAGAGGGAAAGTCATAGAAAGATCCTTTTCCTTGCGGTATTTCCCTCTTGCTGTCCGTATCCTGCGGCGCGCCTGCATTTTCAGGAGCAGGGACCGGGCCCGCAGGGCGTGCGCCCGTATGCGTAGAGCGGTTGCCGGTGTGCGCGGAGCGGATCAAGGCATAAGAGGGGGTTGTTTCCTATAGTGTATGAAGGAATTCCTGGTTGTATACCATGGAGCGAGGTGATATACTGATACCGGGGTTCCGGAGGAAATACCGCAAGGGTATCCCAGATGCCCTGAGAACACGGGCAGAGAGAGGAAATACCGCAAGGGTATCCCAGATGCCCTGAAGACACGGGCAGATAGAGGAAAGGAAGAGGGGTATGGAAGTCAGCATGAAAACAATTGCCCGGATTCACAGCGATTTCCCGGAGAAGTTCGGCATACCGCGTCAGAGCGGGTTGGTGGAATCGTTGGAGGCCAGCGTAGTGTTTGAACCGGAATACCGCAATCCGGCGGCGCTTTATGGTCTGGAAGGGTATTCCCATATCTGGCTGCTGTGGCAGTTTTCACAAGCGGTGCGCGATACCTGGTCGCCGACGGTGCATCCGCCGCGGCTGGGCGGTAATCGGCATATGGGCGTATTCGCAACGCGTTCTCCGTTTCGGCCGAACCCCTTGGGGCTGTCCTCGGTGCGGCTTTTGGGGATTGAGAAAAATGCGCAGTGGGGAAGCTTTCTGCGGGTAGCGGGGGCGGATTTGATGGACGGGACGCCGATCTATGATATTAAGCCGTATTTGCCGTATACGGACTGCCATCCGCAGGCGGCGGGCGGATTTGGGGCGGACAGTGCTTCATATGGTCTGGAGGTGGTGTTTCCCGAAGGACTACTGGCGCAAATCCCGGCCGAAAAGCGCAAGGCTCTGCAGGGGATTTTGGCGCAGGACCCGCGGCCGTCATATCAGAATGATCCGGAGCGGGTGTATGGGGTGGCGTTCGGCCGGCAGAATATCCGTTTTCGGGTGAAGGATGGGGTACTTACGGTGTGTGAGGTGCAGGACTATACGGATGTCTTTAAAAAGGACAGCGTGCTTGAGTCAAAGGAGGGATGACAATATGTTTGGTTCATGGAATTGGATGAATGGGATTCTGCTTCTATGTCTCTACTTGGTTTTGCTGATTATGTATTTTATTCTGGTGAATGAGGTAAGATCCGGAAAAAATTTGATTATGCATGTAACCTTTCCGTACATGGATCTGACGGATCCGGAGATTCGGCGAATCTGCGAGACGTTTAAGAAAAAGCTGAAACGTGTGCTTTGGGCTCTCGCGGTTTTGCCGTTTTCCAGCATTTTTTTACCCATGTGTCACTGGCGGCGGCCGTTTTGCTGAATTGGCTGTTTCCGGTTTTTTTGTGGACGGGCTTTCTCTATGTCCGCTGTCGCCAAGAACTGTTGGAGCGCAAGAGGGAACTGTTGTCCGATCGCCCCTATGCCACGGCGCAAGATGAGGACCGTTTCTGGATCGGCGGCATTCTTTATTATAATCCGGATGACACTTACATACTGAAGGGCTCCAGCCGTGGCGGCGCCTTCAACTCCGCAGTAAATCTGGCGCGCCCGCTGGGCAAGGTACTGGCGGTGTTCGGCCTGATTGGACTTTTGATAATCCCCTTTTCGAGCCTGTGTATGGTCGGCGAAGAGCTTCTGCCCCTTACCTGTCGTTTGGAGGACGAGACGATAACGGTTCGTCATGTCTGGCAGGAATGCCGGATTCCGCTTTCCGAAATTGAGGAGGCGCAGATACTCTATGAACTCCCGGCACTGCGACGTATTTGGGGCAGTAGTACAGGCGAATGGAGTAAGGGAAAATTTCGGGTCGAGGGCTATGGAGACTGTACGCTGTATCTGCAATCGCAGGAAGGGCCGTTTTTGCTTTTGAGAACAGAGGATACCACGTATCTTTTGCCCTGGATCCAGGAATTGGCGGAGGTGTGGCAGACGCGGCAATAAGTTGTGAGCCGGGAAAACTCTTGACAACATCGAATATCGATGTTAAGCTAAAATCGAAAACATCGATATTCGATATTATAAATGACTGAGAGAGAAGCACCGCAAGAATGTGCAAAATGCCCTGAGAACACGGGCAATAAGGAGGAAACGCGATGGCACGAGAGCAGTACCAGAGTCTGACAGAGCAAATGTACTATATTTTGCTGGCGCTGTTGGAGCCGCGCTGCGGGGTGGATATCTCGGCCCGGGCAAAGCAGGTATCCCGCGGACGGATTCAGATTGGGCCGGGCACGTTATATACGCTTTTGGGGAAATTTGAAGGGGAGGATATGATCCGCGCGGTGTACAGCGAGGGCCGGCGGCGCTACTATCAAATCACCGGAAAAGGACGCTATATGCTGCAAAAGGAATATGAACGTCTGCAGCTGCTGGTGGAAGAGGGACGGATTTACCTGGAGGAGCAGGACAAGTAAAAGCAGAGCGCATGAGATATCCGGGAGACACGCGCAGGAGCAGGAAAGGGGGAGGCAATATGTTTGGATGGACGATCCGGCCGCGTTTGTATGAAAACGGGATTTCGGCCGCTTATCTTTCGGATATGGCGGCAAAGGGATGGTATTTTAGGAGGCTGGGCTGGAACATAGCCGTGTTTCGTAAGGGCGTTCCGGCGAAGGTGCGGTACGCGGTTGACGTAATGGACGCGGAGCACCGGAAGGTGGATGAGAAGATAGACAGCCCGCATATACAGGACTATCTGCAGCTTTGTGAGGAAAGCGGCTGGAAGTTTCTGGATAATGACGGCGCCTTGTATGTGTTTGTGGCGGAACACGAAGAGGCGGCTCCGATGCAGACCGACCCGGCGGCGTACAAGGCGTCGATCCTCCCTCTGCGGAAGGGGAAATTGATACGGCTTCTGCTGTCGTTCCTATTGATATATTTGACTTTGGGAAATGTTTTATGGATCCCGCACCGCTATCTGGCCTGGGAGTGGGGACCGACCGTCTGGCTGGGAAGCCTGCTGATATTTACGGATCTCATCCTGCGCATAGGATATGTGGTGTGGACGATTATCCGTGAAAGGAGAGACCTGTCTTTGGGGCAGATACCGGAGGAATCGTATGGCCGATGGCCGGTCTGGTTTGTTTTTGTTCTGGAGACAGGCATGCTTTTAATCATGCTGACGTCTGTGTGCCAGATGACAGGGATTCCCGTCTGGCTGGGAACGCCTGGGCTCCTTTTGCAGTTTTTGCTGCTGTGCGCGCTGCAGGAGGGACTGCAGAAGCTGGGCTGGAGAAAGCTTCATCTTTCCCGCGAAGGAGCCGACTGGCTGGGGCAGCTTCCGTTTCTTCTTCTAATCATCGGAATGTCTGTAATCCCTATGATCCTGGAACAGCAAAACCGGCTTCCGGTACAGACGCATGAGCCGCCCGCGGGCTGGCAGCCGGTCGTGGAGGCGGCGGATTTTGGCTGGGACGGCGAGCGGACGATTCTGCGCTACGACAGCAGCTTTTTGGCGCAGACCTATGAAATGTGGGAGGGGACAGGGAAGGAGCAGCTCCGTTCGATCCTGTACACAAGCGAGATCGGGGCGCTGCTGGATTCGTTTTATAAAAAGGGACCGCTTCACGGCGACTGGTGGAGCCAGGGGCGGCAGGAGGTGAGGGAACCGACAGAGCTGGAGACCGAAGAGCTGGGAATCGAAGAAGGTATGTCGTGGCATTTGGGGGATGGCAGGTGGCACTACCTGATGCGTGCGGGAAACCAAGTTTTATACCTGAGGGCCGGCCAGGCCCTGAGCGAGGAGCAGCTGGCGACGGCGGCGCAAAAGCTTTGTGAAGCGGCGCGTTGAATGGGCGCGTGCCTGCCGGCGGGGGGCCAAGGCTCCAAAAGCCGTCTGTTTTGCGTCGGAATTTTTTCATAAAAAGTGTCACAAACCGCGCCTTGCATTGTTTTAATAGTAGGAAGGGGGGCAGGGCGGATGGAAAAAGATATCTTTCAGAGCATTTACGAAAAATATTACCGATCCCTGTACCTCTACGCCTTGTCCCTGTGTAAAAATCCGGCCGACGCGGACGACCTGGTGCAGAGCGCCTTTCTGAAAGCCTTTTTGAGCTATCAAGAAGGCGGCAGCATCGGGTATTGGCTGACCAAGGTGCTGCAGAATGAGTACTACAACCTTTGCCGCTGGCGAAAAAGGCTGCTCTCGGAAGGCGAGGTTCAATGGGAGCAGCTGGCAGATCCGGCGCCGGACGTATTGGAGCATTTGATTCAGGAGGAGGAGAAGCGGTATTTGTTTGCATGTATCCTGGAACTGGGGGATGTCCAGAAGGCGATTTTGCTGGGAAGCGTGTATTTCGGGCTCAGCGATGAGGAGCTGGGACGGCAGCTGCAAATGAGCCGTGAAAATGTGCGCCAGCTGCGCTGCCGGGCCAGAAAACAGATTCGCAAAAAGATGGAGGAACGGTATGGATGAGAGAAAGCTGGATGCGATGTTAAAAGACATGGCGGCCGAACTGCCGAACGAGGATGCGGACGGTAAGGAGCTGGAGCGCCGGATCAACCGCCGGCTGAAGGCCATCGCGACGCGCGCCGTGCTGGCTGTGCTGGCCGGGCTTTTGGGGCTTTTGCTGGTGGTAAGCCCCCTTGTGAGCCTGTTTTGCTATAATCCGATGAAAAAGCAGAAGGCTTTGCTTGAAAGCGGCGGCAATGAACTGGATCGGTACATGAGCACCTATGCGAGCGTATTCCTTCCATACCGGGCCGTGTATGGGACAGAAGTAAAGAACAAAGGGTTTGGGATTTATGAGGTGACGCTGATGATGCCTAAACCGGCTGTCGGCAAAGCAATCCTCTGGTCGTCGGAGATGGAAGTGATCTACGAGGTGCGATGGGGCCGCTGGTACGGAAAGAAAAATACGGAGCGCTTCCAGGTGGCGGTGAACCGCTTTCAGATGATGAAGGAAATCGAAGCGGTGCGGCCGGAGCTTATGCTTTTACCGGACTCCTGCCTGATTTATTGTACCCTGGCATTGCCTGCGCCCGTGGAGCCGCAGGAGCTTTACCGGGAAGGCATCCATGTTCACTGGCTGCGTGTGGAGCAGTTCGCCAATGGAGCCGATGCCGGAATTTCATTGGATCATTATATAGGCGGGCGGACCGAGCGATCGGGAATGGATGGGGCAAAGCTTAAGGAAGAGTTTCTCGCGGATCTGGATATTCTGTTAAGCGACCCGGAATTGCTGCAAGCCCAGGGCGTATATTTCAGCGAAGGAGTCGGGGAAGAATCCCGAGGCGGGATTCAATTCATGAATCCCGCCGCGATGCTGGAGGCGGTAAGAGACGATGTGGCCACACAGGATGTGATACGAACGAGCATCATAAGCGTTTCTGGACGTAAACAGGACATTCTCCAATATATCGATGAGGTAGGAGCGGTTTTCATGGATGTCGATTATGTATTGCTGTCATCCTGGTCGAGAGAGTAAGTCGAGAGAGTAAGGCCGGCCGCGTTCGATCGGAAACGGACAGCGACCAAAACGGCGGGAAACGGGACAGCGACCGGACCGGCGGGGCGCAGTCGTCGGACAGGGGCTGTGTTAGGACGGTCAGGCTCTCAGCTCCCTGCGTTTTTTGCGCCGGACGCGGTTGATGTGGCGCTCAAAATCCCCTCCTGCGATCAGCTCGGACAGGACAAGCTGGATATAGGTCGGTACGGTGCAGGAATAAAACCCCAGCTTTTTTTCAAATACGGGAACCAGATGGGCGGGCAGCACCATGTACCCGGCACGCAGGGACGGGGAGATGGTTTGGGAGAAGGTATTCATGTAGATTACATTGTCATCGGCGGTATCGGAGAATAAAGTCTCTTCCGGTTTGCGGGAGACGGAAAATTCGGATTCATAATCATCCTCCACCAGATAGCGGGAATCCTTTGCCGCCCAGCGCAGGTATTCGTGGCGTTTGGAAGCGGAAGCCGTCACGCCGCTTGGAAAGCTGCGGTAGGGCGTAATATGCAGGACGGTTGCCTGCGAGGCCCACAGGGCGGAGCTGTCGATCCCGTCTTTCCCCAGCGGAAGCATCTCATAGCGCACCTCGCTGGCCCGATAGACCTGCTCGATTTTTTGATATGAGGGGGATTCCACCGCATAGATGCGCTTCCGCCCCATCAGCTCGACAATCAGCCCATAGAGATATTCCGCGCCGGAGCCTATGACAATCTGTGCGGTTTCGGCCAGGATCCCGCGGCTTCTTGCCAGATACTGGCGGATCGCCTCCCGCAGGGGGAGGCAGCCGGCGCCCGGTGAGCGCTCGAGGATGGCCTGCCCGTAATCGCTCATGACCCGGCGCATGGTTTTGGTGAGCACGGAAAAGGGGAATTCCCAGGAAGCCTTGGAAGGGCAGACGGAAAAATCCATCGGCAAAAGCTCTCTTTCCCGCGGCGACGCGACGGCAAACCCGTCGTCACGGCGAAACGCGACGAAGTAGCCGCATCGCTGTCTGGCTTCCGCGTAGCCTTCGTCGCAGAGGAGCGAATAAGCGTGCTCGACCGTCACCGTACTGAGCCCGGTTTCATCCGCGACAAGCCTTTTGGAAGGAAGCTTGCTCTCGTAAGGGTAGATCTCATTGGTAATATCGTCTCTCAGCTGCCGGTAGAGCTGCAGGTAAGCCGGAACAGCCGCGTCTTTCTGAATTGTGTATTTCATCTGGTTATATAAAATTCTCCTGTTCTGGTTATTTCTATGCGACCAAATTTATTATATAGTATGTGGCAGCGTAAAGCAAGGAGGCAAAACGAAGTGTCGCATAATCATCAGAAAAAAATTGCCGTAATCAACGATTTCTGCGGCTTTGGCCGCTGCTCCTTGACGGTGTCCCTGCCGGTGATCTCGGCGCTGGGCGTCCAGTGCTGCCCGGTTCCGACGTCTGTTTTTTCCAATCATACGGGATTTCAGAGCTTTTATTACACGGATTTTACCGGGCATTTGGATGCCTACATCGAGGAATGGGCCAAGCTGGATTTGCATTTTGACGGGATACTCACGGGCTTTTTGGGTTCCGAGGCGCAGGTGGAGATTGTCGCGCGGTTTTTGGAGCGGTTTAAAAAGAAGGGGACGATTGCGGTTGTGGATCCGGTGATGGGGGATTATGGGAAGCTGTATTCTACGTATTCGCCGGTATTGGCTGAAAGGATGAAGGCGTTGGCGCCGTATGCGGATATTTTGACGCCGAACCTTACGGAAGCGTGTATCCTGACAGAGACAGAGTATCACGCGGATTTAGACGAGAACGCTCTCTTAAAGCTGTGCGAAAGGCTGCATGAGATGGGGCCGAGAAAAATCGTGATTTCAGGGCTGGAGCGAGGGGAGAACCTGGAGAATTTCGTCTATGAAGCCGGAAAGGAGCCGGTGCGAATCCTGGAACATAAGGTGGGCGGGTTTCGCTCAGGAACCGGTGATGTCTTTTCCTCCATACTGGCCGCCGACGCGGTAAAAGGAACCGATTTTACAGATTCCGTACGTCATGCCTCATCGTTTATCGCTAAAGTCCTGCGCCGCACACTGGAGCTTGGCATACCCAAAACAGACGGCATCTGTTTTGAAGAATTTTTGACAACTATCTAGCCATGCACAGGCTGAGGCAGGCAAGCCGAAGCAAGCTTGCTTGCGTAGGATTGTCGGACTCAGTCTGTATACGGCGATTAGCCGAAGCGAGGCGGAGCGAAAGCGGAGGCGAGCTTGCATGGCGTGCCATTTAAGCACAGGCTGAGGCAGGCAAGCCGAAGCAAGCTTGCATGGCGATCTTTCCAAGAACGAGCAGGAGGAAAAAATAATGATGACAATCACTTACCCCGTAAAAAACGGAATTTATGTAAATATGACAAACCGCTGTCCCTGTGCCTGCACCTTTTGCCTGCGGCACAACGGCGACAGCATCTATGGCTCGGATTCCCTGTGGCTGGAGCGGGAGCCTTCGGTTGAGGAAGTATGCGCGAGTATCGACGCCTGGGACCTGAAAAACTACGACGAAATCGTTTTCTGCGGATACGGCGAGCCGACAGAACGCCTTGCGGATCTTCTGGCGGTGGCGGCTCATATCAAATCCGGGAGCAAGATCAAAATCCGTATCAATACAAACGGCCTGACGGACTTGATCTGTGGAGAGCGGACAGCGCCGAAGCTTGAGGGGCTGATCGATACGGTATCCATTAGCTTAAACGCTACCAATGAAGAGGAATATTGCAGGCTGGTTCGCCCCCGGTTTGGGACAGGATCATATCAGGCAATGCTGCGGTTTGCGCAGGATTGCGTCGCCTATGTGCCGCAAGTGGTGATGACCGTGGTGGACCAGGTGACCTCGCCGGAGGAGCAAAAGCGCTGCCGCGAAATCTGTGACTCAATCGGTGCGACGCTGCGCATCCGTCCCTTTGAGAGCTGACGAGGACGAGCTGCCGGATCGAGAGCCGGCGAGAGGCGAGAACGATTTATCTGACCGAGAGCGGATAGAGACAGCTTGTCCGGTTGAAAAATATAGCAGAGCCGATGAGGAAAGGATGGAAAAAACCATGCCGGAATTACCGGAGGTAGAAACGATTAAGCAGGTGATCGAACCGCAGATTCGGGGATGTACGATTGAAAAAGCGGTGGTGAGGCGGCCGGACGTCACGGCGTATCCGGCCGCGGAAGTATTTTGCGAACGGCTGGCCGGGCAGAAAATCGGCGGGATGGAGCGCCGGGGAAAATTTTTGGCGGTGGGATTAGAAAGCGGGGACACGGTGGTCCTGCATCTGCGCATGACAGGCTGCCTGCTGGTGACTCCGGCCGGCTATCCGGAGGAAAAGCATACGCATATTGTCTGGCAGTTCAATAATGGCCGCGAGCTGCGCTTTTCGGATCCGCGTCGTTTCGGGCGGTTTTGGCTCTTCGGGAAGGGGGAGAGCGATCGGCAAAGCGGCCGGGATCGTTTGGGGCTGGAGCCCTTTGATCCGCGTCTTACGCCCGCATACCTGAAGGCCTTTTTTGGAAAACGCAAAAAAGCGATCAAAGAATGCCTGCTGGAGCAGAACGTGGTCGCCGGAATCGGCAATATTTACTCAGATGAAATTTTGTTTGCCGCGGGAATAGATCCGGCACGTCCGGCCTGCGGCCTGCAGGAGGAGGAATGGGAACGCCTGGCGGCCGCGATTCCGGAGCGTCTGGCATATTTTATTGAAAAGAACAGGATTTTGCCCGAGGAATATCTGGAAACAAAGGGAAAGGATTACCGGAACACGCCGTTTCTGAAGGTATACGGACATGCGGGCGAACCCTGCCTGTTTTGCGGCGGACTGCTGCAAAAGCGGGTGATCGGCGGCAGAAGCAGCGTATACTGTCCGGTTTGCCAGAAAGCGGGCGCTCCTCTGTGAAAAGAATCCTCGAAGGGAACCGCTTTTATAAAAATCCTTCGTCGGGAATCGGCGCTGCATCCGGAAAAAGACTTCCGGCATGAAACGTCTTGACGGAGAAGAAAAAAGCTGTTATAATAGCCACACATAACTTGTGTGACATGTTATGTGTGAACAAAAGCCTCCTCTGTTATTAGAGGGCTTTGGACATGAGGGAGAAAGGGGGATGCGGCGCAATGGGCTGTTATTGGATCCGGGATTGTGAATTGGCAGATCTGGAGACGTTTACGACAAGGCGCTCACAGATTTTGATTTGCGGGAATCGAATCGAAAAAATAGGGGAGACGATTATGCCGCCGGCGGGCTGTGAAGTGATCGAAGCGCAGGGAATGCTGGCGTTGCCGTCGTTTGCCGACTGTCATAGTCACTTGACGCAGACGTTTATGAAGGGGCCGTTGGACGATTATCCGATTACCTCGTGGTTGGTGAGGCTGTTTGCCGTCGAGGGGATTATGAGCGAGGAGGAGAACTATTACTCCTGCCTGCTCGGATGTTTAACGGCGCTGCGCTGCGGCACGACGGCGATCAACGATATGGCGAAATGGCCGCTTTTAGATTCGACGGTTGAGGCGCTGCGGGACAGTCGGCTCCGCGCGACAATCGGGGTGACGATCGCCGACGTGGCCGAGAATGAAGCGATGCCGTTGGTGAGTGTGGACGAAGCGCTTCGGCGTACCGAAACCGTCTGTGATTTAATCCGGAAGGACAAGGGGCGTTTGCGGGCTTCTGCGGCGCCGGTGGGGCTGCCGGCCTGTTCAAAGGAGATGGTGCAAAGCCTGAAGCGGTTTGCGGAGGAAAGAGGCATGATCCTTCACACGCATTTGGCGGAAGGACGTAAGGAAACCGAGGATGTACGGCGTCGGTTTAAAACGGCGGGCGAAGCGGAGGCGTTGTATGAATTCGGCGTACTGGGGCCGAATACGCTTCTGGCGCACAGCATCTGGCTCTCCGACCATGAGCTGGATTTGATCCGGGAGACAGGAGCGCATCCGGTGCATTGTCCGAGCACGAACTTAAAGATCAGCGACGGGATGCCGCCGATTGCCGAGATGCTGAAAAAAGGGATTGCGGTTACGTTAGGCTGTGACGGAGAGGCGTCCAGCTCCAACCGCGATATGATCCGCGAAGGGCGGCTGGCCGCTTATCTTCAAAAAGGAAGGACGCTCGACCCGGCGGCGCTTTCGGCCGCGCAGGTATACCGGATGATGACAATAAACGGCATGCGGGCGCTTGGCTACGAACGGTTAGGCGAGCTGCGAGAAGGCAATGTAGCGGATCTGATCCTGGCGGATATGGATCACGACGTCTCGCTCTTGAATCCCTCCTACCGGCTGAATAATTTCCTTTATGCGGCAAACGGACAGGCGGTAGACAGCGTTTTTCTGGACGGAGAGCTGTTGCTGCGAAAAGGCCGTTTTACGTTTTTGGATGAAGAGGCAGTGATGGCAGGCGCCAGGAAAGCGATTGAGAGCCTGAACCGGAAGATCGCGAAGCTGTAAAGCAAGGTCGGCTGGCGCTGCGTTTAAATAAATGAGAAGAATTGTAGGGAGATAGGATATGGCGCAGGACAAAACAGCATCGACCGCATCGGAGATACGGGCGCGGCTAAAAATCACTACCATTGAGAAAAACACACCGGTTTATATCGAAGCGTACCGACGGCTGCGGCGGCTGATTAAAGAAGATATCTGGCAGTTTGGCGATGCGCTTCCCGGGGAGACGGAGCTGGCGGCCTATATGGGAATCGGCCGGACATCGCTGCGCACGGCGCTTTCGCTCCTATACGAGGACGGATATATCAAGACGCGGCAGGGGAAGGGAAGCTATGTGAGCTTTGACAGCCGCCGGGAAAAATATCGTCGAAAAAATCCGATGGGGTTTGTCTTTCCGCCGGAGCGCATCGCGCTTTGCGGCGAGCTGACAAAGAGCCGGGGCACGGTCGGTGCGGTCGGCGAGGACGGCTTCCTCGCGGAAAAATTTATGCCAGGTCCCAAACAGGAAATATTGCTTTTCGCCCGCGTATACAGGCTGAACGGGGCCGATGCGATTTATTCGACCTGCTATTTTCGATCGGATCTTGTTGATTGCGAGTACCCGGACGATATGGATGCGCTGGAAGAACGAGTCTTTTCCCGCATTGCCGATCTGGCGGTTATCGCCGAATTGGAGTGTCTGGCAGTTCCGGACGCGGTGGTTCGGGAAATGGAGCTGCCTTGTGAATTTGCCGGAACGCACCATACGCTGGCGGCGACGACGTATGTGGACCGGGACAATCGGGTCGTTGGATTTTGCAAGGATTATTACAATGACGCGGTGCTCCGGTTTACGATGGGAATCAAAAAATAAGATGCG
>CANSWW010000051.1 GCA_947650845.1 uncultured Lachnospiraceae bacterium | reverse complement strand
ATAATTTTTGTTCAAATGCTATAATAAAAATATTAAATATTATATGGGACCTTCCGGTTCCGTAAGATGAGGAGTATTCATGCTAAAAATTCAGGAGATACTGGGGCGGGCTATGGAGGCCGGCGCCAGCGACGTACATATAACGACCGGGCTTGCGCCCATGATGCGTATCAACGGCGGCCTGGCAGCGCAGCCCTTTGAGAAGCTGACGGCCGCCGATACGCTGGGGGTTGCCCGGGAGATTATGGATGACGAGCAGTTTCGCCGGTTTGAGGAGCAAGGAGAATATGACATGTCCTTTTCGCTGGAAGGACGGGGGCGTTACCGTGTAAATGCCTTTCGCCAGCAGGGGAATGTGGCGATGGCGTTCCGGCTTGTCTCGACGCGGATCCCTTCGATGGAGGAGCTGGGCCTGCCGGCTTCTGTCCTCGACTTATATCAGAAGAAGAGGGGATTGATCCTGGTGACAGGCCCTACAGGCAGCGGTAAGTCGACGACGCTGGCCGCCCTGATTGACCGGGTAAACAGCGAGCGGGCCGCGCATATCATCACGCTGGAGGATCCGGTGGAGTATCTGCACCGGCATAAGCGCTCGATGGTCAATCAGCGTGAGATCGGCCAGGATACCCGCAGCTATGCCAATGCCCTGCGCGCGGCCCTGCGGGAGGATCCGGATGTGATCCTGGTAGGCGAGATGCGGGATTATGAGACTATCCAGGTAGCGGTCACGGCGGCGGAGACAGGCCATTTGGTTCTTTCCACGCTGCATACGATCGGCGCGGCCAGCACGGTGGACCGGATCATCGACGTATTTCCGCCTCACCAACAGCAGCAGATCCGGGTGCAGCTGTCCAATGTATTGGAAGCGATTATTTCCCAGCAGCTGGTTTTGCGGGCGGATGGCGCGGGACGGGTGGCGGCCTTTGAGGTGCTGCATGCGACCGTTGCGGTGCGTAATTTGATCCGCGAGGGCAAATCGTATCAGATTCCCAGCGTGATGCAGACGGGACGCCGCCAGGGGATGATTACCATGGACGAGGCGCTTGCGCAGCTGGCGCGGGAGGGAAGGATTACGCGGCAGACGGCGGTTGCCTTTGCGCAGGATGCGGCGGCGATGGAGAGCCGGGTATAGGGGCTCTTTAATCTTGGACAGGACAGACGAGAATGCTGGTTTGGCATATAATTTGACTGTAGGAGACGGCGAAGTGTGTACACGCCCAGGATTTTGCGGCACAGACGCTGCAAAAAGGGATAGATTGACAATAGGTGTAGAATGAAAAAATACAGGAAGAACGGCTTTACGCTGGCGGAGCTGATCGTGGTATTAGTGATCCTCGCAATTCTGCTGGCGCTGGCGGTTCCCGCGGCAATGCGCTATATGCGCCTGGCCGAATTCAGGAAGAACGAGTCGAATGCCAAGACGGCATATCTGGCGGCGGAGTCCATGCTGACCTGGTACCGCGCAAGCGGCAGCTGGGATGAGTTTGAGCGGGAGGTCCGGGCACAGGGAACGCTGAATGAGACATTCGCACCCGGAGACGAGAGAGAAGGACGCATTTATGCTGTGACACTGCACAACAGCGCTTCGTTAAAGGACGACGGCTGGCTGGTAGAGCGGCTCTTGGCGGACAGCGCTCTCGACGGGAGCACTATGGCGGCGACGATCGCCATTGAGATTGATATCGAGACCGGACAGGTGTATTCCGCTTTTTACGGGACGCACTGCAAGGGTCTGAGCTATGAAGAATCGGCGGACGCGGATGTGTTAAATATCAGCGCGGCCGATGATAACCGCGCCTATGAAAGCCGGCGGGAGATCCTCCTGGGATATTATTCGGTGGAGGATGTGGCCAATGTCGTGGAGTTAAAGCCGGTGCGGCTGAAGGTGACGAACGTCACCCTGGTCAACAGCGAAACATTGTCCCTTAATTGGTCGGGGAATTCGCGGCACGATAATCTGGATGTAATCTATGATATTACCTTCTATCAGACAGCGGAGGGCGAGGGCAGTGCGGATACCGCCCTGTTTTCGGTGTCGGTAGACGGATGGGATCTGCGCGCGGACGGCGGCGGAGGCTTTGCGGAACTGGAATTGAAGGGGCCGGCTTCGGCGGACGGGTCTGCGGTAAGCTATGGGACGTGGAATTTCCCCTTAAGCTACCAGAACGGCCGCTTTTCGCTGGTGCTTGACGCGATGATGTCGGCGGACCTTTTAGAAAGCCTTGAAGCCAAGGGGCAGGCGGCGGCCGCAGGCGCGGATGCGTCTGCCTGGAACGCGTGGCTGGATTTCCTGCAGCAATACGGCACGAGCATTACCCGATTTACGCAGGCCCGGGAAGGCGGAGCGCCGGCAGCCAACTTGCAGGGGCTGGCAAAGCCGCAGGATATCTATGCGGTGGTAACCGCCAGACCGGCGAAGAACGTGAACGGGGACGTTACCGAGTACCAGGCCAGCGCGCCGGCCAAATCGAACACGGAAAATACCCTTTTTGCCGCCGGGAGCAAAATCACTGCGGACGCAGGCTTGGAGGCAGAGATCAGCCGTTACCGCCATCTTTCGAATATTCGCTATATGGCAGAGACGGCCGGGGGACGAGCGGTTTTTTCACTTACCGCCCGCAATATGGATTGGACGGCGGCCGGCACGGGCCTGTATGGCTTGACGGCGGCCGGTGCGGGGGCGACCGCGTCGCTTGCTTGGCAAAGCGCCTCTTCGGGGACGGTTGATTTTCCCTCCATCCCGCTGCTTGCCAAAGAACAGACGCTTACGGGTGCTCTCTCCGGGACAGATGTCGCGCTCTTATCCAACCTGAGGCTGGGAAATGGTTCCATGCCGGATGACAACTGGGTAAAAAACGCCCGTACGTCCTCCGAGACGACCGGGTCCGTGGCCGGAGAGGGCGACTATACGCGGTACGTAGGCTTGTTCTGCGAGATCGAAGGAACCGTTCGAAGCCTTACCTTTTCCAATCCCCGGCTCTGCTTAAACGCCGGTACGCAGGCCGCCGGGGCAGTGGAATTTGCCTATCTGTACGGGGCAGGTATCCTGTGCGGCCGCGGTGCGGGGACGCTTTCCGATATTGCGGTGCGCTCAAGCGGCCAGGACACGGAAAAGGCCGCCCTGGTACAGGTGCGTTTTACGGACAAGGAGACGGGAACGGGTTCCCGGGATTTAAGGCCTGCGGGGATCGGCGGCCTGATCGGCGTGCTCGCGGCAGAGCAAACGGACGGGACGCTCGCGGCGATTACCGGTGTCGAACTGGAAAATCTGACCATGGCAGGCCTTGTTGAGGGGACGCTGCCAAAGCCGGCCGGATTAGGCGGCGCAGACGGCAGCCGTGTCCTGGAATACGTGCAGGAGGAAGCGGTAAAGTACGCCTGCGGAATCGGTGGGATTGTCGGATACGGAATTCTCGGTAAAAACGAGAGCGGCAATACAGGCGTAAAATTGGTAAACTGCCAAAACCATGCCGAGGTAAGGGGCAATCTCTTTACCGGCGGGATCGGCGGACGCTTAAATGGCGTGTATGAGCAGGCGAGCGACGGAAGTCAAGCGAAATACGTCAGCATGGAGAATTGCTTCAACGACGGGCTGGTCCTGTGCACAAAGAAGCATGAGGACGAGGAACGGGAGCTGGAGGGGAGATATTTCGGCGGGCTCCTGGGCTTTGGACAGCAGATCTGGATCGCTGAATCCTCGAGCGCTTCAGGGCGCGCAGCCGGGTTTTCCTATACGAAAGACAACGATTACGATAAGCTCCTCGGGCAGTATGTCGGCGGGATCATCGGTTACGGTACGGCATGCTATATAAGCGGGTGCCATACGCAGAGCGGCGGCTATATCCTGGGTTCCGACTATGTCGGCGGGATCGCGGGCGGCCTGGCGAACGTAGTGCAGGAGGTCATTGGAGCAGGCCAGCAGGAGGGCGGCATTCAGGTAACGACCAATGCCGGATACGTAATCGGCTATAACTATGTCGGCGGCATCGTCGGCAAAAACGGGGAGACCGTCGCGGAAGGCGATACGGAATCAACGGATACCGTAAAGACGGTCATCGAGAACTGCGTCAACAACGGGGTGGCGGCCGGATACGGCCGCTACATCGGCGGCATTGTCGGCTATAACGGGAGCAACGGCCGGCTGGTGGACTGCGCCAGCTATCTTTCGGATTACTCCGGCGCCGTTTTCAACCGGATTGTAAAGGACTGGCAGGCTACCGGAAACTGCGTGGGCGGCCTGGCCGGCTATAACAACGGGGAAATCAAGTTTGGTACGCCCGATAGTATTACGATCAAATCGGTCTCCAGCGTGGTAGTGGGCAACCATTATGTCGGCGGTATGATCGGCTTTAACGATGAGGCGGGTACATTTGACGTAAAATATACCCTGATCGGCGGACGCGTCTATGGCTACGGAGACGGAGTCGGCGGCTGTATCGGCCTCAATGCCTCCCAAAAGGTTCTGGAACAGGAGCTTTCGGTCCGGCCGAGCAGTGTCACGGGGCGCTATTATGTCGGCGGCGTCATTGGCGCAAACGTAGTGGACTTACAGGCACAAACAGGGAAAAACGCGGTCATCGCGGCGGGACTGGAGGCGGACAACCGGCTCGGCAGCATAAGCGGCGCGGCCTTTGTCGGCGGTGTGATCGGGTATCACCGAACGCATAGCAACGATCAA
Source organism: uncultured Lachnospiraceae bacterium (assembly GCA_947650845.1). Taxonomy (GTDB): domain Bacteria; phylum Bacillota; class Clostridia; order Lachnospirales; family Lachnospiraceae; genus RGIG7193. The sequence continues at coordinate 9,406 of CANSWW010000051.1, read as the reverse complement.
ATGAACGAGCTTTTGCAGAACGCAGGGCAGGAATCCATGCTGGACTATCTGCTGCTTGCTTACGATACCCAAAAAGCAGATAGCTATCGCCCGCTGCTTCCGGGTCTGACGAACGAGAATCTCCCGGAAAAGGTAGAGGAATCGAAGAACCTAACCTGTCTGCTGCTTACTTGCGGGAAAAACACGTACGATGACCTGGCGGTCTCCAGCAATACGATCCCGATCCGGGCCCTGGCCTATACCGGTGGTATTGTCGGCTGCTCGGAGCAGCAGAGCCGCCTGGTTTTGAAAGACTGTAAAAATACCGGCTCGATTTCGCGGCTGGCGCCAGATGCGGACGCTACCGAAGAGCAAAAAGAGCTGGTCGAACAAGTGGGAAAAGGCATATCGCTGACCGGCTATCTGCAATACGCTGGATTATCGGCGAGCCAGGCGGCTGACCTGGAGGATGTGACAATCTTCTTAGTCGGCGGCATGATCAGCGCTAATCTGGAGAATCAGGTGATTGACCATTGCTCCAACACGGGCAGTATGACAGGGTTTGTGGGGCTGGGCGGCATCGTTGGCTTTAACGGCGGCCTGGTGACGCGCTGTGAGCTGCAGGACAATTTCGGCAGCGCCAACCTGGATTATCTCGGCGGGATTGCCGGGCTGAACGTGCAGCTGAGCGAAAACGCCACACCGCCGACAAGCGACTATAAAGACAGCTTTGCATCGGGAGTGATCGATTCCTGTACCACGCAGGCCGGCAGTACGGTCTCCGGACGCAGCTATGTGGGCGGCATTGCCGGCTACAATATGACGGGAGCGGTACTGAAAAACAATACGAGCTATGTCAACATAACGGCAGCCGGAGATTACGCGGGCGGGATTGCCGGCGGGAACGCCGGGAGGATCGAGATGGCGGCGGATGCCGGCACGAGTACCCGCACGATCCGGGGAACAGGCAGCGGGGAGACCGGCGGCGTAGGTATCGGCGGGATCGTGGGCTGGAATAAAACGGGCGGTACGATTGTCATAAAGGGCGCTTCAGCCGGAACGAACGTAATCGCGGTAAATGCTTCCGTAAGCATCGTCGGCCGTGAAAGGGTCGGCGGGATCGTCGGGATCCATAACGGGACATTAACAATGGAAGACGGCGGGACAATCGTCTGTGCGGCAAACCAGGTGCGTGCTCTGGCAGGATATGCCGGTGGGATCGCAGGAGAAGCGTCCGGCCCGATTACGTCGGCCTGGAACCGCTGCCAGGAAGTGACGGCGGATCGTGGGCCGGCCGGCGGAATCGTAGCGCTCAACCAGCCGGGGTGTACATTGTCAAAGTGTGTAAGCGCCGGCGGAAGCGTCCAAAGCGACCAGGGCTATGCCGGCGGGATCGCTGCCCAAAACTATGGGACGATTACGGAGTGCACGGTCGGCAATCAGGCAGACGGCCTGGAGATTCGCAGCCAGGGAATCGAGCAGGAGGGAGACGTCCGCGCCATCGGGGCGATCTGCGCGTTAAACGCCGTGGGCGGCGTGGTGGAAGAGAGCGGCTTGTCAGCGCAAAGCGGTAAAATCCGTCTGACCGGCGAAGCGGACTATGTGGGCGGCGCAGCGGGGCTGAACCAGGGAACCATCCGGGATATGACAATGGAGGGTACGCCGGACATTGCGATTACGACGCCGGCCCTTATGGTGGGAGCGGTGGCGGGCCGCAATGAGAAGGCAAAGCCAGACGACGCGGCTTCTGGGATGATAGCGAATGTGACTGTTTCCAAGGCGGAATTTACGAATTTTAATAACTATCGCTATCTGGGCGGGATTACCGGGCAGAACGGAGAGGACGCCTGCGTGCAGAATTGTTCTTTTATAAACGGAACCATACAAGAAACCGGCGGCAGCGCGGCCGGGAACTGTTATGGCGGGATTGCGGGGGAGAACCGAGGCATTTTAGAGGACTGTACGATTCGGTCGATCCGGATGGAGGTAACCGGCGTCTATACGGCGACCAGTACCAGTACGACAAACGAGAAGGAACAAAAATCTTCCCATGCCGGCGGCGTGACCGGTAAAAATGAAGAGACAGGCGTGATTACAGGCTGTCTGATTGAAAACGCCCTCAATGGAGGGAACGCTTCGGAAATCCAGGTCGAAAGCGGTATGGCCGGCGGGATTGCCGGTTACAACAAGGGGCAGATCGAGCTGTCGGGCGACGCGGTAACAGAAAAGTTAATGGCGATAAATGAGGGGGGAACGATCGCGGAGCTGTTAAAGCTCGCGGAGGCTGAGAATCTTGCCGCGGATGAGAATCTGGTTCTCTATGGAACGGCTCCGAAAGGTTTGGAAAACTTACGGTATAACGGTACGAACGTCAGCATAACAGCCGACCGATCCCTGCGGCTTATTATGTCTACAAACGGCAATATAGGCGGCATCACAGCCTATAACGCACCTTCGGGCCGGGTGGATTACTGCGCTACGGGCAACTGGTATTTGAATAATCAGTCGGCGGCGATCGGCGTGGGCACCGGCGGAATCATTGGGATGAACGAATCGAACCATGATCTGTCATTCCTGGTGAACCGGGCGTTTGTGGGACGGGAGCTGATGGATGGGAAAACAAACACGAACCGTTTTGTCGGCGGAATCATAGGCAATCAGAACAACAGCACGGCAGAGGGCTGGAAAATCCGCTATTGCCTGAATTATGGCACTGTCTACGGCTTTAATACCCATTATTCCGGGGGAATCCTCGGCCAGTGGACAGGGACGGGCGGTACGATCGAGAGCTGCTATAATTATGGGATTTTGCAGACAACCCATTATCAGGACTGGCTGGGCGCGGCCGGCGGAATTGTAGCGCAGCTGTATCATGCCCGTGAAAACAATACCTACAATATCATCAGCTGTCGGAATTACGGAAGTATTTACGGACGAGAGGAAAAGGATCACGCGCGAGACTGTGCAAGTGACAGCGCGGGGATTTTGGGAAATGTGACGGCGTATAACGTAGCGAAGGGAAGCCGGGGGCAGCATTTTACGATCCAGGTATTGGACTGCGTGAATGAGCCGGGGGTGGAGATTTATTCTGCCTCAATGGCCTCCGGAATTGTGGGCTTCTTCTCTTGCGATGAACCGGGGGGGAGCGGCGAAAACATTCCGGATGCGGTCAAATATATTGATTTGCGGATTGAGCGCTGCCGGAATTTTGCGGCAAAACTGTATGGAGGGGCAGAGAATAAATTCTCTGCCGGGATTTTAGGGGATAAGTATGATTCGGAATCGGGTCATACAATCTTACAGGATTGTTATTCGGTGGTTCGCGGAGAGGATGATTATTTTGCACATGGCTATCCGATTATTTCTTACCATAATACCAGTTACAGTAAGGCTGACTGGATCGAAAGCATTAAGAGATACGAGAATACAAGCAATTACTTTTTGGGAGGTACGGAAAGCGGCCTTACAGATGTGAATAGCTTTCGTTTTGAAAGTGTTACAACAACTACGGCTTACAAATTAACGGATAATCTTCAACGGGCTTCGACGGGCCTGTTCTACTCGCTTACGCAGAACGGGAAGCAATATTTTGTATTCCTGAAAGACGGAACAAGTATTAACAGATTTTATAGCTTGAGTGTAAACGATGCAACAGGAAAGGTGTATAGAAATAATACCGAGGTAGGCTACCTTCTCTTTACAGTAGACAATAGTAAAGCAGGTAAAGTAGGAGACTATAATTCTATTGCAAAAATATGCGCAAAAAATTCAGGCTTTGACGAATATGTCCGTGAAGCCTACCGCCGTCTGGAAGGGCCGTATGGAAAAGACGCGTCCGGAAACAGCCAAATGGCAGCGCCGGAAGCGGTCAAACTGATCCGCGACGGAAACCAGCTTCAAATTACCGTTACACCGGAGACGGGCAGTGATCCGTTCCGGTATACGGCGGAACTGTACATTGTAGAGGATGGCCAGGAGACGCTGCTTGCATCCGACATCGAATTTTATGACGAGACATACCATTTGACGCTTTCAAGCAAAGACGCCGCCCTTCCCGGGACACTGGTGATAAAGGTACGTGCCTGCAGCATGTACGATGACGTGGCTCCGTCAGAGTCTACGGATTCCACTCAAGGGGAGGTAAATAAAGAAATGCTCCCGGCTCCGGACCTGCGGATTGAACTGGTGGGAAACGGAGATGCTATGGATTCGTATATCTATCGTCTGCGTCTGGTCAATATAGCGGACTTCGTAGCTTTGGATCCGAACGATTATTATATATCCGTCAACCGGCTAGCCGGAGAAGCGCTGGAATTGGCAGCGGGAACCGACGGCATACTAATGCTGCGGAACAATCCGGCGCAGACCGCGTCGCTGACGCCCTCCGCGTCGCTGGATCAGCTCTTGGTTCAGACAAAACCGGAGATTGCGATAGCAAATACTTACGCGGATTCCTCCCAGGTATCCGTACCCGTGTACCTGCCGGGCTATAGTCCCTCCATCAGCCTGGGCAAGAAGCCGGATGATGGTGTGGCGGAAGTTACCTGTAAACTTGAGGGAACAAGCCTTTCCGACCTGCGGATTACCGTTACCCTGGAGACAGGGAATGGGAATGTCACGACAGCGCCTGTTTACCGGGCGGAGCTTGTGGGAACCTGGAAGGCGGAAGACGGGAGTGAATTTACGAATGTGACATTTGCCACACAGGATATCCTGACTGCGTCAAACGGAGCGGCGGCTGCAACCTTTGCGAATCTGCCGGAGACGCTGGCGCAGGCCAGTGACCTGTGTATAAGGGTATGGTATGTGAATTCCGGCCTGGGCCCGGTATACAGCTGGTATCCGGTGGAAACCGATCCGACAGGAGGCTTCCGTATATTGGATTTGGAAACGAATACATGGATCTGCGGCGAGAGCCGGGTGCTGAGCGATAAGACGTTTGAAAATTACCGGCAAACGTATCCGCAAACCGGCGACGCGCTGCTTACATGGCTGTCGGCGCCTAAGCTGATGACGGTAACAGACAGCCTGCCGCCGCTGCTGACAGCGGATAACCGTCTGCAATATGAGTTCCGATGGGACGAGGGACCAGGAGAATACCAGGCAGGGCAGAAATACAGAGTCACACTTACAGGAATCCGTGAGGACAAAACCCGGGTTTCGATCGTGACAAATCAGGAAGTGACCGACAACAGCCTGCAGGCGGACGCGGAAAACTGGAACTATACGAGGGTGGAACTCTCCGTGACACGTGTCGGTAGCGGTAATCAGATCGGCCTGACCTCTGTCAAAGAGTATAGCGTAAGGCAGCGCCTGCCTCAGCCGGCACAACCTACCGTAAAGAACACAAAGCCGGATGAACTGTATTATACGGTGTCCTGGAGCCCGGTAACGCCTGAGGCGACAGGAGACAGTCCGCAGGGCTGCATCGGTTATCAAATTTATGTGCGTCCGTACGATTTGATGACAGGCGGCTGGGGGAACCCGGTAGCGGTGGGAGAGCTTTCTGCGGGACAAACGATATATGAAAAGTCGGATGTGGATCTGGAAGCCTACGCAGGACAGCGAGTGATCGTCTATGTCGTAGCAAAAGCGGCGGATCATGACCCGGCCTATGTAGACAGTGTGGACGGCATAACCTATGAGCTGACAGTGCCCAACCGGATCGACAAACCGGCGGTAGACTGGACGAAGTCCTGGACATATGATATAAATCAACCCATCACGATGGAAGAATTCCGTTCAAGCCGCCTGCAGGTATCGGTAAAAAATACAGGCGATCCCATACCCGGCGACAGCAGCTATCTGCTGAAGGGCTATGTATTTGACACGGAAGCGGACGCTCAGGCAGCGCAAGCACAGTGGACGTCAACGGGAACCGCGCCGGCAGTCGGAACGGATGCGGGCAATGCTCAGGTATCCTATCCGTTTGCGGAAGCAGGCAACGAGGTAATCCCGGCCGCGATGGCGGTCGTAAGCGGAACCGAGTATACTCATATACTGAACGGACTCTCGCCCCGATACGCGGGAAAATGGATTGTCTTTGGTACAAGAATCTCCACCGGCGGCGGACAGGTGAGCTCACCATGGACGGCGAACTCGGCGGTATGGCAGCTTCCGGCCGTCCGGCTGGACGCGCCCGATGTGACGATTGCCAGCCAGGAACGCCAGGTATCGGTATCCTGCAAGGAAAACCCGGATCTGGACTGGCCGGACGAGAAAGAGACATGGACCACAAATCAGCGGGTGCTGTCCTGGCGCCATACGGAACTGGCGGACAGCAGCGAGATCGAGCTGGTCAAAACCGATGGGACGAAAGCCGTTTTCCGCGTGGAAGAAAACACGGACGGAATTGTCAACGTGTTCGGGCGAACGGAGGAAGCGGACGGAACGATTTCCTGGGAGCCGCTGCCTGTGCAGGCGGAAGCAGACGGAACATTCGGCTGCGAGCTGTCGGCCTATACCATGGAAGTGGAAAATCTATACCAGAAACAAGGCCGTAACATTTACTATCGCCTGCAATGCGCGGCGCGGCTGGAACTCAGCCGAAATGACGAGGGAACCCTTGCATGCACCCTGATTCTGCCGGATACCGACAGCCTGCAGGACGCGGACGGTATAAGCATAGCAGATCAGACCACAACCAACGCGGCCTTCCTGCCTACGCAGTCCGTGAGCACCCGGTGCGACGTAACGGCAAACGGGCCGGGCAGCGGAGCCGCAAGCGACGCCTATGCAGCGTCGGAAGCAACCACCATAACCTTTGGAAACTAGTAAAACCATTTTAAGACCAGGAGAAAGGAGGGGCTCATGTCGAAAAAAGCCGGCCGGCGGATGGTCAAAACAGAAGAGGCCAGCAAAGGCGCGTCGCTTGTCATTGTAATCTGCGTGGCAGCCCTTCTGATCGCCTTTGCACTGGCGATGCTTTATACGGCAGGCCTCCTGCTCTCCCGGGCGAACGAAAGACTCAGACAAGAGCGCAGCTATCAGCTGGCGCAAAGCTTCAGCCAGGTGCTGGAAAGCGAGCTGGTGCGCTACACAAAAACCAACGGGACGGGGGCGGAAGTCGCCCCTGCGGGCAGCTTTTACCAGTACGTGTATCAATTCCTGGAAGGCGTATACGGCGAATACGAGCCGGACAACCCGGACGCAACGATTTTTCACTATACGACCGGCGAGATAGACAACGAAGCCTATGGTAAAATACAGCTGGCCCTGTACAAAGAAGGGATGGAAGAAAACGACGAAAGCATGACAGGAAGTATCGCTCCAGATGTAGGCGTGGACATTATAAACGGAGTAAAAAACCAGTCCTTTAACCGCCGAACCTTCACGGTAGAAGTGACGGCGACACGGGATGATATTTCCTATAGCTACCGCACGCAGTATCGGCAGGAAGTGACCTACGACCTTACATTTCGTAACGCTGAGGGGACGGTTATCGTCTGGAATGAGGACGACTCAAAATGGCATGTTCTAAGCGTAAACGGAAACGAATGTTCCTTCGAAGCGGGCGAACGGATCGATTATGAATTCCATTCCACGGCCAGCGATATCCAGACATGCCGTTTTGTAAAGGAGACATACACCGAGGCAGACGCAGGGCTCCCCGGGCCGGGAGAGGGAGGCAATCCATGAGAAAAAAGAACCGATTTTCCCACTCCGGTGAATCCCTGGTTGAAATCATGGTAAGCGCCGTTGTCTTTCTGATCCTTGTGGCGATCCTGCAGGGAGCGATCGTATTTTGCACGAACGCACAGCGAAGAAGCGAGCAGATCCGCGAGCAGAATGCCGAAATCTGCCAGGCCCTGCGCGACAGCGCCTATCAGACAGGCGGACAGACGCCTGCGAAGATGACCTTTAAAGCCGTCTCCTCTGACGGAAGTACCGTCGGAACCATGACTTTGTTTACAATAGAAGTAGACCTGGGAACCAAAGAAGCCACCTATACCGACGAAGCAGGCGCGAGCAATACCATGGTATTCCCCGTATTCGGCCCGATCGGCGCAGCCCCCGACCCGGGAGGAGGTGATGCCCCGTGAAGCAGCCCCAAAAGCCGCGAAAGAACCCCAAAGCCGGTACCACTCTGGTCGAAATGGTGCTGACACTGCTGCTTTTCGGCATTATGATGGCCTTCATCGTGGGAATTCTCAGCCCGGCCGCTAAAGTATTTGTGAGGATACAAAAGCTCCAGTACGCGCAGCTCATCGTAGACAATACCATTCAGGAGCTTCGCAGCCTGACGCAGGAGGCGACCCAATATGTAAAAATCTACGAAAGGGCCGCAGACCCTGCGGGAGCGCCGATCGACGGCAACGCGGTTGCAGGTAACAACGAGATTCGCAACCGAAGAGGAGCAGACAGCGGCCAGGCCCTGGAATTCATCACGACCCAAAACTACCTGCTCGTGATCTCAACCGGCGGCTGTGACGATACGGATATATACCTGCGGACAGACGATGACGCACGCTTGCAGCAAGAAGAAGCCACAAAAGCCGGGCGGCTGTTAAGCCGGTACTACTCCCAGGATACGAATGGCCGTTACGTTTGCGAAAAGGACGGTACGCCGGTCGCCCGGGCTGTCAGCAGTATTTTCACGGACGGCTATTATATGGGGAATTACCTGGAAATCATTTTTTCCTATCCCACAGACGCCGACGACACGCCGATAGACCCAGGAGAAAACGTTCCATATTTGTTAGCGGAAGTACGGCTTTACAGTGACGAGACACGTACCCAGCTGGTGGTGCGGGATACGGCGGTGTTGGACCTTAGATATGAGGTAAAGAGAAACGATGAAGAAACCGTAATGGGGGAGACGTTGCCAGGGCCTTAAGAAGGCAGGAGACTGGCGAATGGATGGAAACAGCGGTTTTCCATTAAAAAATCTATGCGTACCGTTTGGACGGGGGCATTTTATATAGATGGTTGTGGTTTATAGCGATGGGGCGGGGTAGGGAGAGTGACGCCGGGGCTCCTGGGCATTCCCTGCCTGGGCGCGCTCTCGCTCCGTTACAAACGCAGCGGTACTAAGCTCGCACTTCGCCTTCGGCTCGCGCTCGCTAAGGACCGGCGTTTGTAAAGGGCCCTGGCAGGGAATGCCCAGGAGCCCCGGCTGTTACTCGCCGCACGCCACATAGTTATGAAACACAACTGGGAATCGGATACCTGTTGACGGCAAATGTATGATGAGTTTTTTGGTAGAGTGTCATTGTTTGCACACCCATGCGGGCAGAAGGCTGCCCCATGTGTACTTCTAAATTTAAGGAGGAAGAAGATGTTAAAAAGCTTGAGAAAAGACAAAAAGAAGGGCTTCACCCTGGTAGAACTGATTGTAGTGCTCGTAATCCTGGCAATCCTGGCCGCGCTGCTGATTCCGGCGTTGACGGGGTATATTGATAAGGCAAGAGAGAAACAGATCGTCGCA
>CANSWW010000050.1 GCA_947650845.1 uncultured Lachnospiraceae bacterium | reverse complement strand
GATTGGCACAGGGAGAAAGATTGAAAAGTGTATGCCGCTTGCGCGCTGGAGGCAATCGGCTTGGCGGATCGGATCTTATTTTATATGGGGCGGGAGGACGTGGAAAAGGTAAAGCCGGATCCGGAAATCTATCGAAGGATTGTAGAAAAGCAAAAGCAGGCAAGGCCCCTGGCCGTGGTAGAGGACAGTGCCTTTGGGATTCGCTCGGCAAAGAGCGCGGGACTTAGCGTCGTTGCCTTTGACAGTGGCTTTGACGCCCGCAACCAGGAGGAGGGCGATTATAAGATCAAGGATCATTTCGAATTATTTGATATTTTAGAACAGCTTTAAAGCTCCAGGTGAGTTCATCTATGATAATAAAAAGAACCGAAAGAAGGCAAGCGTAATGAAGATAAAGGAAATCCTATCCGGGAAAACACCGTCCATATCCTTTGAGATTTTCCCGCCGAACGCCCGCATGTCCTTAAACCAGGTGATGTCGGCCGCCGCGGCGATGGCGGTCCAGAAACCGGATTTTATGAGCGTGACCTACGGGGCGGCCGGCGGCACCAAGGCGAATACCGTCAAAATAGCGTCCGGTCTGCAGGAGTTTTTCGGCATTCCTTCGATCGCCCATTTAACCTGTGTGGCGACGGATAAGGAGCAGGTGAAAGCGATTGCGATGGAAATGAAGGAGGCCGGAATTGAAAACGTACTGGCCCTCAGGGGCGATGTGCCGGAGGGGATGGAATACCCGTCGCCGGACCGCTATGCCCATGCAAGCGAGCTGGTGGCGCAGATCCGGAGCCTGGGGGATTTCTGCATTGGCGGAGCCTGCTATCCGGAGGGGCATGTCGAGGCGGTAAGCCGCGATGAGGACATTCGCTATCTGAAGGAAAAGGTGGACGCCGGCTGTGATTTTTTGACCACGCAGATGTTTTTTGACAACGATCTGTTTCGCGACTATCTGTATCGGCTCCGTGAAAAAGGAATTCTGGTGCCGGTGCTGGCCGGTATCATGCCGGTGACCAACGCCGCGCAGCTGCGCCGGATCAACAGCCTGTCCGGGGCGTACCTGCCGAAGCGGTTTGAACGCCTGGTGGATCAATTCGGTGATAAGCCTGAGGCCATGATGCAGGCCGGCATCGCGTATGCGGTGGAGCAGATCATCGACCTGATTGCCTCCGGGGTTAGCGGAATCCATATTTATACGATGAATAAGCCGGAGGTGGCGGCCCGGATCCGGGACAGCCTGCGGGACATTCTATAAAAGCGGGAGGAAGCCATGGAAGGAGATCGCTGGCAAAAGCGGATCGTGCGGCGGGAAATCTACCGTTATATGGGAATGAAGGAGCAGGCGGCGGATGAAGCGCTGCAGGCACAGGTAAACGAGCAGCTGAAACGGCTTTTGTCGGTCTGCCGGGTCCGAAGCTTTTACCAGGTCTTTCCCCTCTGCGTTTTGGAGGCTGGAGAAGCGCGGACGGCGTCCGGGCCGGAGGAGCGGGCCCCCGTTTTGCGGCTGGGGCCGCTGACGATCGCCAGCCGTGATTTGGCGAGGAATTTGCGGGGCTGTGATGAGGCGGCTTTATTTGGCGCGACGCTTGGCCTGGAGGCGGACCGGCTCATTTACCGGCTGGGCCGTATGGCGCTGGGGGAAGCCGTGATCACCGATGCCTGCGCGGCGGCCGCCATAGAAGCGGTTTGTGACGAGCTGTGCGAAGAGCTGGCGGCGGAAGCGTCCCGCTTGGGCAGAAGGACAAGGCCCCGTTTCAGTCCGGGCTTTGGCGACTTTACACTGGAGTATCAGGCAGCGCTTTTGCGGACGCTGGAACTGCAAAAGCGCATCGGCGTAAGCCTGACAGCCGGGGGCATGATGACGCCGACCAAATCCGTGACGGCCGTCGTCGGCTTATGGTGATCGGCGTCACGCCCTATGATAGACGTAAGAAAGAAAATGTTTTTGGAAAGGGCGACAGCATGAAGAATGACATTCGGGATTATTTGGGCAAAGAATTTTTATTCTATGACGGCGGAACCGGCACCTATCTGCAAAGCCGCGGGCTGCCCCCCGGCGAGCTGCCGGAGTCCTGGAATATAACGCACCGGGAAACGATCCTTCAAATGCATAAAAGCTTTTTGGAGGCCGGCAGCAACATCCTTCTGGCCAATACCTTCGGGGCCAATGCCGGGAAACTGGCGGGTACGGGATATGATTTGCGAACGATCATCACGGCGGGGGTCGAAAACGCGCGGGAAGCGATCCGGCAGTACCGGGCGGGCAGCGGGCGTTTGGATGGAGACGGTTTGGAAGCCGCGGGCGCAGATCGGACGCGCCCCTTGTTTGTGTCGATGGATATTGGCCCCAGCGGACATCTGATGGAGCCGTACGGCGATTTAAGCTTTGACGACGCGTATGAATGGTTTCGGCAGACCGCCGTATATGGGGAGCAGGCCGGCGCGGACCTGATTACGATCGAGACGATGAGCGACAGCTACGAGGTCAAGGCGGCGCTTCTGGCGGCGAAGGAGCATACCTCGCTGCCCGTATTTGTGACGATGGTTTTTGACGAGAGCGGGCGGCTTCTGACCGGCGGCGAAATCCAGGGGACCGCGGCCCTCCTGGAAGGGCTGGGAGCCGACGCGATCGGTTTAAACTGCGGCTTGGGGCCGTATCAGATGGAAACGCTGGCAAAGAAGCTTTTAGCGTGCACCGGCCTGCCGGTGATAGTCAATCCGAATGCCGGCCTGCCGCGCAGCGAAAACGGCCGCACGGTTTACGATATTGACGAGGAAGAGTTTGGTCGCGTTATGGAACGCATCGCTGCGGGAGGCGCTTGGGTGCTGGGCGGCTGCTGCGGCACGACGGACGCCTATATCGCGGAGACCGTCCGGCGCCTGAACGGGCAGAAGCCGGCTAAGCGGGTCGTCCGAAAACGAACGCTGGTGACCTCCGGCTCGCAGTGTGTGGAGATCGGCGGCGATCCGGTTTTGATCGGCGAGCGCATCAATCCGACCGGGAAAAAGTGGTTAAAGCAGGCCCTTTTAACCGGTGATACCGAACGGATTCTAAAGGAGGCGGTCAAAGAGCAGGAGGACGGGGCGCATATCCTTGACGTCAACGCGGGTCTGCCGGGAATTTCGGAAGCGGATAAGCTGCGGGAGCTGATCCCGGCGCTGCAGGCCGTGACGGATCTGCCCTTGCAGATCGATACGAGCGACGCGGCAGCCATGGAGCAGGCGGCGCGTCTGTACAACGGCCGGCCGATGCTCAACTCCGTAAACGGCAAGAAGGAATCCATGGACGCGGTGTTTCCGATTGTCCGCAAATACGGCGGCGTAGTCGTGGCGCTCTGCTTAGATGAGGACGGGATCCCGGCCGACGCCGAAGGACGGGTGAAAATCGCCCGCAAGATCTTGGAGACCGCGGCATCCTATGGGATAGATAAAACGGATATCGTGGTCGATGCGCTGGCTCTTACGGTCAGTGCCGATGCCGGCAGCGCGCGGGTAACGCTGGAGACGCTGCGGCGGCTGCGAAAAGAGCTGGGCGTGTGCACGGTGCTGGGAGTATCGAATATTTCCTTTGGCCTGCCGGCCCGGGAAATCATCAACGGTGCTTTTTTTGCCATGGCACTGGAGAACGGGTTGAGCTGCGGCATTGTCAATCCGGCCAGCCAGGCAATGCGGGACGCGTATGATTCGTATCGGGCGCTGTGCGGGTACGATGCCAACTGTGCTGCGTACATCGCGCATAATGCCGACCGAAAGACGGGGGCGGCGGCATTGGCGTTGGAAGGCGGCAAAACAGTGGTCGGGACCGGGGAAAACCGGGAGCGGGAAAAAAGCCATGGGCCCGAAACGTCGCTTTCAGGGGAGGGCGAAGCGGGCGGACTGCGTCATGCCATTGAAAAAGGATTGGTCGGGGAAGCCAGGAAGCGGACCAGGGAGCTGCTTTGTACAAAGCAGCCGCTTGCGGTCATTGACGGACAGTTAATCCCGGCCCTGGACGCGGTGGGAAAGCGCTTTGAAAAGGGGACGCTGTTCTTGCCGCAGCTGTTGATGAGCGCCGATGCGGCCGGCGCGGCCTTTGAGGTGATCCGCGGCTATTTTGCGCAGTCCGGCCAGGCGCAGGAAAAAAAGGGCCGGATCGTGATTGCGACAGTCAAGGGGGATATCCACGATATCGGGAAGAATATCGTCAAGGCGCTTTTAGAGAATTATGGGTACGACGTGCTGGATTTAGGAAAGGATGTAGAGCCGCAGCGGGTAGTGGACGCGGCCCGGGAGAGCGGCGCGCCGTTAGTAGGGCTCAGCGCGCTGATGACGACGACGGTCGCCTATATGGAAGCAACCATAAAGCTACTGCGGGAGCAGCTGCCCCAGGTGAAAATCATGGTCGGCGGCGCGGTTCTCAATCCGGAATATGCGGCCGCGATCGGCGCGGATTTTTATGGCGCGGACGCCATGGCCTCCGTGCGCTATGCGGAGGAACTGCTCGCAGAGGGCATTTTTGCCTGAGACGGCCTTATGGTTGCCGCGTCCGCTATGCGCGACTGTTTTAGAGCTGTCGCAGCCACTGCAGGCAGCGATCCGGCGACAGCTTTGGATGGACGGTAAGATACTCGGCCAGCAGCTCGGGAAACGACATTGCCTCATAGGCCGCGGCTTCCTGGGCCTGTCCGGTCCGGGCCAGCTCCCGGCGCAGGCGGGGCGTCATTGTCTGCATCTCGGCCAGAGAAATTTCCGCCTCCGACGGCGGTTTTGTTCGAAAAGCGATACGGATTGCGATTACCCGGGCAGGTTTGTCCGGGTGTTTTTTTTGGTAAAAGACATAGAGGGCGCAGTAGGGGCCTTCGTCGAGCGGGATGTATTTACAAAAAGCCTGCCGCCTTTCATCCCAGGAGTCGTCCGCCAGAATGGAGAGGGCGATCCGGTATTTTTGCTGACGGCGCCGGTCCAGCCGCGTGACAACGTTCAGGCGTCTGAGATCCATATTATGTTTGAGATCGGCCTGCTTTACGCGCCGGGCCAGGGAATTCGTGCGAAGGGCGGAGACATATTCCATGTAAGGAACATCACAGGTGCGGGTCAGAGTCTGCAGGGCGTTCAGAACCGGCTGGGAAAATCCCAAGCGCTGCAAATCCATCTTGGTACAGGAGGTATCCTCGATGACATCGTGCAGCAGAGCGACACAGATTTCGTCCTCGGTCTGCATTTGTTCGGCCAAATGGAGAGGGTGGAACACATAGGGGACACCGCCGTGGTCCGTCTGACCGCTGTGGGCCTGGTAACAGAGCTGGAGAGCTTGTTTGGTCATGGCTGTATACAGCATTTATTTCCTCCCGTATCATACAGGCAAAGGTTGAATGTCTACTGACATTATATCATTTCGGCGAAAGTTTACAACCGTTATTCGGACATAAAATATGAATTTTTGCACATAGTAAGCAGAGAAATGCGCATGTACGAATAGCAGGAAGGTGGTAGACGATGCAGCAAGGAAAACAAAGCATCCGCTTTGAGCACAAGCCGCGGATTTTGGAGGCGGCTTCCGTGGTGGGGGAGAAGGAAGGCCAAGGGCCGATCGGGCGGGAATTCGATGAAATTGAAAACGATCCGATGTTCGGGACGGAAAACTGGGAAGCGGCGGAGAGCGCCTTACAGAAACGGGCGGCCGAGAGGGTGCTTTCTAAGGCCGGCCTGGAGCGCAGGCAGGTTCGCTATCTGTTTGCCGGGGATCTTTTGGGGCAGCTGATCGCGACGTCCTTTGGAACCGTGGATTTGAATATTCCGGTGATGGGCCTGTACGGCGCCTGTTCCACGATGGGCGAAGCGATGGGGCTGGCGGCGTCCTTTATCGACAGCGATAACGCGGATTATACGCTGGCTCTGGCGTCGAGCCATTTTGCCAGCGCGGAAAAGCAGTTCCGCTTTCCCCTGGAATACGGCAATCAGCGGCCGTATTCGGCGACCTGGACGGTTACGGGCTGCGGGGCGGTCGCGCTTGGCAAGGAGGGGGGGATCGCGGCTGTTTCCGGCATGACGCCGGGGAAGATCGTAGATATGGGCTATAAGGACTCCATGAATATGGGAGCGGCTATGGCGCCGGCAGCGGCCGATACGATTTTGCGAAACCTGGAGGACTTTGGCCGGACGGCAGAGGACTATGACCAGATCATCACCGGCGATTTGGGAACGATCGGACAGGAGATCCTCCTTGACTTTTTGAAAAATAAGGGGCAGGATATATCGGCCCGCCATATGGACTGCGGGATTGAAATCTTTGATGCCCGGAGCCAGGACACGCATGCCGGCGGCAGTGGCTGCGGCTGCTCGGCCGTGACCTTCTGTGCCCACATCCTGCCGAGGCTGAAATCCGGGGAGTGGAAAAGAGTATTGTTTGTGCCGACAGGGGCTCTGCTTTCAAGTACGAGCTTCAATGAGGGCAAGAGTATTCCGGGAATTGCGCACGCAGTGGTAGTGGAAGCGTTGTGATCCGCGCAAAAGAGTGCGTAAAATGCCCGGAGAACATGGACAATATCAAGAGGAGAAAACAGAGATGGATTATATCAAGGCGTTTTTGGTTGGCGGGGCGATCTGCGCGCTGGTGCAGCTTTTGATGGACAAGACAAAGCTGATGCCGGGACGGATCATGGTACTGCTGGTGTGCAGCGGCGCGGTGTTAGGCTTCCTTGGAATCTACGGTCCTTTTTCCGAGTGGGCCGGGGCCGGGGCCAACGTACCACTTTTGGGCTTTGGCAATCTTTTGTGGAAAGGCGTGGAGGAGGCCATGGCAAAAGACGGCTTTTTGGGAATCTTCAAGGGCGGACTGACGAGCGGTTCCGGCGGAATCGGGGCGGCCCTGGTGTTCAGCTATTTGGGGGCGCTGGTCTTTGAGCCGAAGATGAAGCGCTAAAGAAAAGCAAAGAGAAGAGGATACGTGAGAATCCCGCGAAGCCGGATTCTGCGCCGCAAAAGCCTCCCGGCCGGCTATTGCCAGTCGGGGGGCTGCTCTTCTTGCGGCGGCTCTTCTTGCGGCGGCTGATCCTGCGACCACTCATCGCCCGGCAAGGCATCCGGGGAAGGGATATCGTAGGTGCCTGCCCACCAGAGGTCCTCTCCTTCGGGATAGTAACCGCCGGAATGGAGGTGGCAGACATTGTTGTTCAGAAAATCCTGCGGCAGCGCGTAAGGAGTGTCGGAGGAAGGGCCGGAGCCTTCGGGGACAATGCGGAATACCCGCTCCACCTGCCGCTCGTAGGGGCAGGCTTCTCCGGCCAGCTGGCCGCTGTCGGCGCAGATCGTTACTTTCACATGGTGCGTGCAGTACTCGGTGGGGACATGGTTCGCGGCAAAATATTCTTCGCGGACGGTGGAGCCCTCCGGGTCGCTGTCGCAGACGCCCTCGACCGCCAGCTTGCCGGAGAGACTGCAAATCTGCGCGGTCACAATCGTCGGCGGCTTGGGAAAGCCCGGATTTTCTTTGCCGGCATGGATCGCTTCCATCACCTCTTTCCAGATGGCTTTGTGGAAGCTGCCGGTGTGCATATCCTCCATGGTAATGCTCTCGTCATAACCGGCCCAGACGGCGGCCGTATAGTAGGGCGTAAAGCCCACCAGCCAGATATCGCGGGCGCCGGTCGTCGTGCCGCTCTTGACCGCGGTATACATATCCGTAAGATTTACATCCAGGCCGGAGGAGGCAACCTGTTTATCCTGGTACATCTGGCGATGGATGGATGCGCCCTCGTGCATGGCGTCGGTGAGGAGCCAGGCGGCTTCCTCGCTGATGACCTCGCGCGTCTCCGGCTCATTGGAGAGCAGGATCTTTCCGTTGTTGTCAAGGATCTTGGTATAAAAGATCGGCTCGGTGTATACGCCGCCGTTGGCAATGGCCGCGTAGGCGGCGGTCAGCTCCAGGTTGGTGACGCCGTTGGTGATGCCGCCCAGGGCCAGTGTAAGACCGCGGTCCTTCTCATCGTCCAGCGTGGTAAAGCCGAAGTTTTTCAGATACTGCATGGCCAGATCCGGGGAGACCGTCTCCATCAGGCAGCGGGTAGCCAGGATATTGGACGAATAGACGATCGCCTCACGGATCGAACCGTAGCCGCCGTAATACGATCCCCACCAGTTGACAATCGGCTGATCGAAATAGGAGTAGGCTTCGTCGTAATAGGTCGAGGCGATCGTATCGCCGCAGCTGTCGAGGGCCGGCGCAAAGGCGGCCAGGACCTTGAAGGTAGAGCCGGGCTGGCGCGGTGTGCGCGTGGCGCGGTTTAAGCTCAGGCTGGCGGTTTTTTCGCCGCGGCCGCCGATGATGGCGGCCACCTGTCCGGTACCCTGCTCCATGACGACCATGGACATCTGGGGCTGTAATGTGATCGTGAGGTTCTCGCCCCAGATCGTGTCGCCCTCCTCGCCGGTTTCCAGCACGTAGTTTTTGAATTCGTCGATGCAGGCCCGGATCTCCTCCTCGTCATTGAAAATCAGCTGGAAGGTCGGCTGCTCCTTGACCGTGCGGTAATATTGCTTGATGTGCCCCTCGCTGTAGTTGGTCGTCGAGCCGTCGGCGTGCGTGATTGTCAGCTGGTAGGAAATGCTGATATCTGCCAGGGCCTGGCCGCGGGAATTGATGTAGTTGTCCGGATTATTGATCGCGGTATCGACGGCGAGCTGCACGTCGGGGTCCTGGGTGGAGATGATCTTCAAGCCGCCGCTGTAGAGCTTGTTCTTAGCCTGGGCCTCGGTGTAGCCGAGCTTGGTCTGCAAATCCGAGCTGACCTGGCGGATCAGCTCATCGACAAAGTACGAATAGGGAGAGACGGACTCGATGACGGCGGTATTGACATCCTGGATCCGCGCATAGACATCATCGGCGAGGGCGTCATCCCACTCGGCCTGGGTAATCATGCCCTGCTCGTACATATATTTCAGCACCAGGGCCCGCCGCTCGGCATTGCGCTGCGGGTGGCTGATCGGGTTTAAGCTGTAGGGGCTCTGCGTGATGGCGGCAATCACCGCGCATTCGGACAGGGTCAGTTCGGAAACGTCCTTGTTAAAATAGCGTTTGCTGGCAGCCTGTACGCCGAGCGTATTGCTGCCTAAGTTAATCGTATTTAAGTAGTACTCCAGGATAATCGGCTTGCTCAAGGTTTCCTCCAGCTGCATGGCCAGATACTGCTCCTGGAGCTTGCGGATGACACGGTCGCCGAAATTGCGCTCGGCGCCGCCTTCAAAGACATTGTTCTTAATCAGCTGCTGTGTGATGGTGCTGGCGCCCTGATCAAATTCGCCGCTTTGAAGCCCCAGGATGGCGGCGCGGAAAATCCCCTTGATATCGATCCCCTGATGGGTCCAGAAGCGTGCGTCCTCAATGGCGACAAAGGCGTCGACCAAGTCCTCGGGGAAATCGGAATAGGAGCGCAGCTCCCGGTTGGAGCCGGCCTCCACAAGCGTCTGGATCAGGTTGCCGTTGCGGTCATAGATATTGGTGGCAAAGCCGTCCGGGGAGACGTCGATATCGCGGATATCCGGCGCGTTGTCGATAATCCCCTGATAAATGCCTAAAGCCGTGCTGATTCCCGCGGCGCCTATAAGCAGGACGGAAATAAATATAAGTTCAAGCAGGGTAACGCCTGCCTTGGTTCGAAGCTTCTGGGAAGTAGATTGTGTATTCCGCAGACGCTCGGCGGTTCCTCGTTTACTGTAATTCATAAATTTTGCTGCCTCCTTGGGTTAGTATACCAAATTTTGACGGATAAATAAAGATTGAATTGGCGATTGCATATTAAGATTCAATGTATTAAAATTAAAAAAGACGTAATAAATTTGCAAAATTTGCGGAAAAAGAGGGAATGTCGGCCGTGCGGAAGCGAAAAAAAGCGAGGCTTGCGGCGGGATTTCCTTTCGCAAGCCCCTCTTTCACGGTATACTGGATCTTGCTTGGAGCGGCAAAAGAGGATGCCGCTTTACCGGAGAAAGGAAAGAGGGGATTATGAGAATCAATACATTGTTTGGCACAAAAGAACTGGCGGGAGAGGAGTCCGGCCCGATGAGGTTATCCTATTATCTGGTGCAGGAGACCGGAAACGGGGATCAGGACACGCCCTCGTACGGAATCGGGATTGTAAAGGAGACGGAAAACGGCGCGCCGGAGAAGGAATGGATCCCGGGGATCAGCAAAAGCCGGCAAGAAACGGAGCAGCTGCTGCGGCGGATGATGGAGGGCGGCGTAACGCCGGTTTCGGCGGTTTCGGTGGTCGACGATTATATGGGAGAGTAGGACGGGCGGTCTAAAGCAGCCGGACGGCCGCGAAAGAAAAAGGAATGGAGCGTACAAAGGAGATGGCAAAGGAACAGGTAAAGGAATATACAACGGTGTATACGGGCGGCACGGGGGAAATCACGGAAAAGAAATCCCGCTTTATCGCCACGATCCGGCCGGTCGAATCGGAGGAAGAGGCCGCCGCTTTTATTGAAGAAATGAAAAAAAAGTATTGGAACGCCAGCCACAATTGTTCGGCCTTTATCCTCGGCGCAAGGGGGGAGCTGACCCGCTGCAGCGACGACGGGGAACCGGGCGGCACGGCGGGACGGCCGATGCTCGATGCGCTTTCGGGGGCGGGGCTGTGCAATGTGTGCGCCGTGGTCACGCGCTACTTCGGAGGGACGCTTTTGGGGACCGGCGGTCTGGTGCGGGCCTATACGGCGGCCGTGCAGGCAGGGCTTGCGCAATGCGTGCTGGTACATAAAAGGCTGGGGTATAAAAAGAAGGCGGTATGCGATTACACGGATGTGGGCAAGGTGCAGTACCGGATGGCGCAGGACGGCGTGACGGAGCTTGGTACGGAATATACGGACCGGGTTACGATCCATATGCTTTTGCCGGTGGGGCAGGCCCAGGCCTTTGAAAAGCGGCTGACAGAAGCGACGGCCGGCCGCGTGGCGCTGGAAACCGAGGGAGAGACCTATTTTGGCCTGGCGGGCAAGGAGGTGCTGCTGTTTGAGCGGTAGGGCTGCATTAGCGCAGCCCGTTTCTGTATTCTTCGATGACACATTTCATGGCGGCCGGTCCGGGCGCCCCCAGGGTAACGCGCTTATCCACGCAGGTTTTGAGGGCGATGGCCTCGTACACAGACTCGTCAAAGACCGGGCTGATCTTTTGGTATTCTTCTAGCGGCAGTTCATCAAGGGAAATCCCCTTTTCAAGGCATACAAGCACCAGCTGGCCGACGATTCCGTGCGCGTCCCGGAAGGGGACGCCGCGGCCCACCAGATAATCGGCGGCATCCGTGGCGTTTGTAAAGCCGCGGGCCGCGCTCTTTGCCATCGTATCCGTATGGAAGGAGGCGGTGGCCAGCATGCGGGTAAAGAGCCGCAGGCAGCTCTTGGCGGTATCCATGGCGTCAAACGAAAGCTCCTTGTCCTCCTGCATATCCTTGTTGTAGGCCAGAGGCAGTCCCTTCATTACGGTAAGCAGGCTAAGGAGAGCGCCGTAGACGCGGCCGGTTTTGCCGCGCACCAGCTCGGCAATGTCGGGATTTTTCTTTTGCGGCATGATGCTGGAGCCGGTGCTGTAGGTATCGTCCAGCTCCAGAAAACCGTATTCGTTGGAGTTCCAGAGGATGATTTCCTCACAAAAGCGGCTCAAATGCATCATAATCAGCGACAGACCGCTTAAAAATTCGACCAGATAGTCGCGGTCGGCAACGGAATCCATGGAATTGCGGGTCGGCCCCGCAAAGCCGAGCAGGGAAGCCGTGAGCGTCCGGTCAAGCGGATAGGTGGTCCCGGCCAGGGCGCCGGCTCCCAGAGGGCAGTAGTTCATGCGCGCAAGGCAGTCCGCAAGCCGGGAACGGTCCCGGGAAAACATTTCAAAATAGGCCCCCAGGTGATGGGAGAGAGTGACCGGCTGCGCCTTCTGCAGATGGGTAAAGCCGGGCATGAAGGTCTCGGTGTGTTCCTCCATTAACGAAAGCAGCACGGTAAGCAGCTCCTTTAATAAAGCGTCGGTCTCCTGAATCTGTTCGCGCGTATAGAGGCGCATGTCGAGCGCAACCTGGTCGTTGCGGCTGCGTCCGGTATGCAGCTTTTTGCCGGTATCGCCGATGCGACGGATCAGCTCCGATTCCACGAAGCTGTGGATGTCCTCGCATTGGGGGTCAAAGGCCAGCGTCCCGGCAGAAAGCTCCTGCCTAATGGCCGTGAGCCCGGCGACAATCTGCTCCCGCTCGGCATCCGAGAGAATCCCCTGCCGGGCCAGCATCGTCACATGGGCAATGCTGCCCTCAATATCTTGCGAATAAAGCCGCCGGTCAAACGACAGGGAAGCGTTAAAAGCGTTTACATCCGCGTCGGTTTCTTTGGTAAAGCGTCCGCCCCATAATTTCATTTGTTATTCCCTCCCAGGTTCTTCATCATCTGATCAAAAGCTAACAGTCGTTCCGGATCGGCCGTGGCGGCTTGCTCGGCCTGGGCCAAGGCCGCGTCGGTAGGCGGTGCGGCCGGCGTCTCGCCGTCGACCTCGGTCGAGGCTGTGCCGGCAGGCGGTGCGGCCGGTGTCTCGCCGGCGGTCTCGATCTCGGTCGTGTCCGCAGGCGGCGCGACCGGTGTTTCGCCGGTGGCCTCGGCCAAAACTGTGCCGGATGTCGATGTGTTTGGTGCTTTGCCGTCGGTCTCGGATGAGACCGTGTCGGCCTTGACTGTGTCCGGCTCCCTCTCCTTAGCCGCCGCAGAATCCCCTGCCACAGCCTTTGTTTCCGGTGCTGTTTCTCCTTCTCCTGCCTTCGTCCCCTCCTTCGGGAACCGCTTGCGCCGCTGCTCATCTAAGGAGGGCCGCATGGCCGCGCGCCGCCGATAGACCGTAACGGCGACCGTAAGAAGCAGAAGCAGGAGGCTTCCCAGTGTGATCGCAGCGCCCTGCTTTAAGCCGGCCGGCATATATTCCATATGGATCGTATGCTCGCCCGCAGAGAGCGGGACGCTGAGAAACGCATCCGCATAGGCCTCCGTCTCGACGGCAACGCCGTCCACATAGACCGTCCAGCCCTCTTCATAAGGGATAGAGGTAAAGAGGATGCCGTCGCTAAGAGCCGCAACACGGCCGTCGATCCGGGTATCGGTGTAGGAATCCACCAGCAGCGGCTCCTCGTTTAACTGGTTGACGGCATCAATAAATTCGTCCTGCAGCAGACGATAAAGGCTGACATTGACGTTTTTATCGTCGTCGCCGTTTAGCGTCACCGATTCTCCGCCCTTCAGATATCCGAGATCGAGAATAAAATCCCGGTCCACATTGCTGTAGGTGGTGGAACGCTCGCCGAAATCCGCCGTGATGTTTTTGACGGAAAAATCGCTGAGGACGCCGTAGTAATACCCGTCCTGGGGAGCCGTAAACGTGTAAGAGGAACCGTTTCCGGAGTTTACCATGGTGAAAACAGCGCCGACGGTCGTCGTGCCGGCGACAAAATTATTTTGCACCTGGATCGGATTGGTATCCTGATGGTTCCAATTGACCGCGCTTTCGGGGATCATAAAGCCCAAAGGCAGCGTATAGTCGTTGCGGTACAGCGAAACGGCCCCGTCGGTGGCGATCCAGGTGGTAAGAGGGGTTTCGGCATCGGGCGCTTCCGCCAGCGTATATTTGACGGACAAGAGCGCCTGGACAAAGGGAGTGGCGCCGGTAAAGCTGTAGGCATTGGTGCTGCCCTCCATCCCCAGGTGCTTGTATATGGTAGTAATGGCCGCGTTGGTCGTGGAGGAAAAGATAGACGCCGAACGGTAGCCGGCCCAGGCGCCGTCGTTCTTCGTTTTCTTGACCGCCTTTTCCATGCGGAAAAAGACGCCGCCCTCGGCATCTTCCGCGGTCTGAGAAAGCCGTTCGAAGCTCTCCGTATTGCGCAGATACGAGCTGCGGCTGGTCGTCGTAATGCTGGTGATGCCCATATTGAGCCCCGTCTCCAGAAAGACCACCGAAAAGGCCAGCACACAGAGCGTCGAGACGGCGGCCCGGCGGCGCTTGTGCAGATAGAGAAACAGCCCGTAAAGCCCGACAAGCAGAATATTGATATAAAAGACATAGAAGCGGAATTCCTCGGCCTCCACGACTTTTTCACTGAGAAAAATAAAGGCGATCGCCCCCCACACACTGCCCACGATCTGCGAGAGGGAAGCGGTGCGCAGGCAGATAAAAGCCTCAAAGCACATGGCCAGCAGAACGATCGTGTACAAAAAGGACTGCCGGCAGGGCAGGCTGTTGGGATAATGGAAGCGGGCAGCGGGATGGTGGAAGTCCCAAGGTTTTTTGAGGAGTACAACAG
>CANSWW010000049.1 GCA_947650845.1 uncultured Lachnospiraceae bacterium | reverse complement strand
AAAGCTGTTAAATTTCTCGTCCATACGTTTCTCCGTTATTGTTTTATCTTTTCCGGAACAGGCACCAACCAATCCATACAAGAATTAGAGCAGCGGATTATAACCGAGTGGCTTCCGACCTCCGGATACGAATACGCCAACGCTCCCGATATCGAAGTTTACCTAAATCCGGACCCACAGAACGCACAATATGAAGTATGGATACCCGTAGCAAAGAAAAAACAATAACGGAGAAACGTATGGACGAGAAATTTAACAGCTTTCTGGAAACCGTTGACGAGCGCTTCCGCAGCTTTGTAACCCAAATCAACGAATATCTAACAAAAAACGGCTGTAATTGCGACATTAAATTGCAAAAAAGCGGCTATGTCGTATCCTATGCGCAAACCAGCAGCAAAAAAACCCTGGCCACCTTCGTATCCCGAAAAACAGGGATGAAGCTCCGCATTTATCCCGAGCACATCCAGGAATACCAGAGCTTTCTCGATACATTGCCCGAAAAAGTAAAAAAAGAGATCAAAAAAGCATCCGTTTGCAAGCGGCTTATCAATCCCAATGACTGCAACCCAAAATGCATCATGGGATACACCTTTATATTGGATGGCGAACCATATCAAAAATGCCGTTACATGGCGTTTCAGCCCACATTAAGCGACGAAAACAATCCATATATAAAGCAGTTTTTAGAAAAAGAACTCCATGCAGGTTCCGCTCACGAGTAAACAGGCTCCTATCACAGACCAAGGGCATTGCCCCTAGCCAAAATAAAATCGAACAAGCACACGCCAAAACCAATACAACACAACAAGCGCCGATTTCATTCGCAATCCCATGAAATCGGCGCCTGCCCCAGCGCGTCTTATTATTCATCCCGCTTATCCGCCGCAGCCCTTCCCCATAGCGGCGGCGCAGTCCAGCGAAAACTCTTCCCGCCAAGTTTCCCCCATACAATCCGGCCAAAACACTACCCAATCACAATCGGTTCCCCCGTACAGGAAATAAGCCCCTGGCACACCTCAACCGGCCTCTCCCCGATCCTGTTCTCATAAACCCCATCCGGCAAATCCGTGCGCACCAAAGCCGCCTGGCCCCTCATGCTGAATATACCCGTCAACACCCGTTCCCCCCTCGTATGCGACGCATACAAAATTTCCCCCGGCCGGGCCTCCGTCCGATAGCTGCTGTCCGCCAAAAGCGGATCCCGGCGCAGCTCGGCCAGTTTTTTCAAAAACGGCTGCAAATCCATTCCCGTCTCCCACTCAACCACATCCCGGTCAAACAAGCTCGGAAGATGGCAACACCCCGCCTCCTGTCCCGCATACACAAGCGTCATCCCCTTCTGGAAATACAAAAACGCCGTCCAGTTTCTGAGCGCCCGCTCGTCGGGAATCCGGAAATGAGCGCGCGCATTGTCATGATTTTCCAAAAAGCGCAGCTTCACATAATTATCCGGATAAATCGCCTCCTGATCGTTGATCCGCCCCGCATACTCCGCCAGCGTATTCCTCCCCTCCAGATATCCCTTCATAAAACCATAGATATCATACTCATAACACAGATCAAACGCCTGAAAAATCTCCGAATCGGAAAGACTGGCAATCCCCCGGGCGCGATTAGCGATTGTAAATTCCGGCTCCACCGACTCGCTCAGCCACAAGCAGTCCGCGTTCACCCTCGCCACCTCCTCCCGCGCCCTCAGCCAAAACTCCAGCGGCACAAGCGGAGCCACGTCGCAGCGAAAACCATCCACCAGCGCCGCCCATTGCTTGAGCGTTTCAATCTGATACTCCCAAAGCTCCCGCTTCGTATAATCCAAATCCACGACGTCCCACCAATCGCCCACCTTATTCCCCATGGAGCCGTCCGCCTTATGGTAAAACCATTCCGGATGATGCTCAGCCAGCCAGGAATCCGGAGACGTATGGTTGTATACCACGTCGATCACGCAGCGCATCCCCCGCGCATGAATATCCTCCACCAGCCGCTTAAAATCCTCCAGCGTCCCATACTCCGGATTCACCGCCCGGTAATCCCGGATCGCATACGGCGAGCCCAGGCTGCCCTTGCGCTGTTTTTCCCCAATCGGATGGATTGGCAGCAGCCAAATAATGTCCGCGCCCAGCTGCCGAATCCGCTCCAAATCCCGGCGCACGCCCTCAAACGTCCCCTCTTTACTGTAATTGCGCACAAAAACGCTGTACATAATCTGATTGCGCAGCTCCTTTTTGGTATCCCTCGCCATCGCGTCCTCCTCCCGCTTCCGCTATATCGTTTGTGTTTCCAGAGCATAATCATGCCCTCTTACAGCGCTCCCTCCATATTGCCCATCTTCCCAAGGCATACTGATACACCCTGGCAACATCCATTCTGTATCATCCACGTTCCCACATCATTTCACGCACCGCTTCCCCGGTCCAGCGCCTCCCGCGCCCGGCGCACCGCTAATGCGTCGGTTCTCCACAATTCATATTCCGACAGCCCCGGCAAGCCCATATGCACCCGTGGATTGCGGTAGCGCATACCGCTTTCGACCGCTCTCTTCCCGGACATATGAAACGTAGTAAGCGGCGTTTCCCGCAAAAGCCGGGTAATCGCCCCGGCCTCAATCCCGGCCCCGGCCATGATATCGACCGCCGCCCCGGCCCGCTCCTTCAGCCGTTTCAGCACCGCCCGCCCCTCCAGGGCCGAAGCATGGCCGCCCGAAGTCAAAATCGTCGCCATCCCCAGCCGCTTCGCATCATCGAGCGCCTCCTCCAAATCGACGCACATATCAAAAGCCCGATGAAGCGTCACCGGACAACCGCCGCTCGCTTCCATCTGCCGCCCCAGCCGCTCGCAATCCAGCCGGCCCTCCCGCGTCAGACAGCCGATCACCAACCCCTGCGCGCCGGCCCTTCGATACATGGCCGTCTGCCGCAGAAGCACGTCAAACTCCTCCTCGCTGTACAAAAAATCGCCCCACCGCGGCCGAAGCAGCACATGCACCGAAACCCTTACGCTTTCCCGCACCCGCTCATATAACGCCATCGAAGGCGTCACGCCGCCGATCACCAAATCGCCGCATAGCTCCAGACGGTCCGCCCCGCCAAGCTCCGCCTGTATCGCGGACTCCACCGAATCCACGCATACCTCCAGTATCCGTTTTTTCATCCTCTGTCCGTCCCTCTCCTGCAAACCGACTCGGCCTCTCCCGACGCATCATCTTCCCGGCCTTCCCAACCCGTTCCTTATATAAGCCGGCTCTGCGCGCACCTCTCCCGCCGCCCGCTTTTTCCGCCGCTGCCCGCTCTTTCCGCCGACGCTCGTTCTTTCCGCCGCCTGCTCTTTCTCCCGCCGTCCCTCCTACTGCTCCAAATAACGCTCCACCGAAGTCACACAATTCGCCCCGTCCGAAACGGCCGTCACAATCTGTCTAAGCGGCTTCGTCCGCACATCCCCGGCCACAAACAACCCGGGCGCAGACGTCACGCCGTCCTCTCCGGCCCGCAGATAACCGCCCTCGTCATGGTCCGCCAGCTCCAGCACCAGGCTGCTGTTCGGCAGGATTCCCACCGCCACAAACACGCCGTCCACCTCCAGACACCGCTTCTCCCCTGTCTTTACATTAGCGACCACCAGACCGTCCACCAGATCCTCTCCTGTCAACTCCTCGGCCACGCTGTCCCAGACCATCTCCACATTCTCCATCGACAAAAGCCGCGCCTGCAGGCTTTTCGCCGCCCGCAGCTCGTCGCGCCGATGAACCACATACACCTTGCGGCACAGACGCGCCAGGAAAATCGCATCCTCCACCGCCACGTCGCCGCCGCCGACCACCGCCACATCCCGGCCGCGGAAAAACGCCCCGTCGCAAGTCGCGCAATAGCTCACGCCCCGCCCGGTCAGCTCCTCCTCCCTGGCAAGCCCCAAATGGCGGTGCGTCGCTCCCGTCGCCACAATCAGCGCCCGCCCCTCGTATACGCCCTGGTTCCCGGTCAAAGCATAGCCGTCCGCCGTTCTCTCAATCCCGGTGATCTCATCCGACAAAAACGAAACGCCCAGACGGTCGGCATGCTCGCGGAATTTCATTCCCATATCAAAACCATTGATCCCGGGAAGCCCCGGATAATTATCCACCTCATAAGTATTCAGCACCTGCCCGCCGGACATCATGTTCTTCTCCACCACCATGACGTCCAGCTCCGCCCGCTTAGCATAAATCGCGGCCGTTAAGCCGGCCGGCCCGCTTCCCAATATAATGACCTGTTTTTTCTCCATTTTAAAACTCCTTTCCCACTGCAATATATTTATAATTGATCTACCTCACAACCCTTCCGGCTTCCATCCATCCTGTTTCTTACCCTGCCAAAATCAAAAAGATAGACAAACCGTCCGGGAAACGGCTATAATAAGATAAGCCTCTCCCTCTTATTAGTATATCATAAACAATTTTTTTCTCCACTGGATTTTAAAAAAGAAAGGATGAAAAGATGAAAAAAACCGCTGTCATCACCGGCGCCAGCCGCGGGATCGGCCGAGCCGCGGCCCTGCATTTTGCCACGCGGGGCTGGAATCTGGCCGTCTGCTGCCGCCAAAATACCGCCCTCTTAGAAACACTTCGCCAAGAAGCCGAAGCCCTGGGAGCCGCCTGCCTCACCTACACCGGCGATATGGGAAATCCGGAACACTGCGCCTGTTTTTTTTCGCAGATCGAAACGCGTTTCCCCCATCCCGACCTCCTCGTCAATAACGCCGGCATTTCCCTCACCGGCCTTTTCCAGGACATGACGCCCGCCCTGTGGCAGCAGATTCTCGCTTCCAATTTAAGCTCCGTTTTTTACTGCTCTCAGCAAGCCGTGCGCCGCATGCTCCCGCTCCAAAGCGGATGCATCTTAAACATATCCTCCGTATGGGGAACCGTCGGCGCAGCCTGCGAAGTCGCCTATTCGGCCACCAAAGGCGGCGTTTCCAGCTTGACAAGAGCTCTGGCCAAAGAGCTGGCCCCCTCGCACATCCGTGTCAATGCCGTCGCATTCGGTGCGATCCATACCGATATGAATGCCTTTCTAAACGAAGAAGAACGGCAGGCCCTCCTCGACGAAATCCCGGCCGGACGCATGGGCACGGCAGAAGAAGCCGCCGCCTTCCTCTATCAGCTGGCCGAAGCGCCCGAATACCTAACCGGGCAGGTGATTACAATGGACGGCGGCTGGACCTAAGCGCTCCCCGCCCCCGAAGCCGTCCGCCGGCGCAGATTTCTCTACCCCTACCCCGCGAACTGGCTGTTATAAAGCGTCGCGTAAAATCCGTTTTGCAAAAGCAGCTCCTCGTGACGCCCCTTCTCGATGATCTTCCCGTCTTTCATCACCAAAATCACGTCGGCCTCGCGGATCGTAGACAGCCGGTGCGCCACGATGAAGCTCGTGCGTCCCTCCATCATGCTGGCAAAAGCCTTCTGAATCCGGATCTCCGTGCGCGTATCAATACTGGAGGTCGCCTCGTCCAAGATCAGCATCGGCGGCAGACAGAGCATGACCCGGGCAATACACAAAAGCTGCTTCTGCCCCTGGCTGATATTACCGCCGTCCTCGGCAATCACCGTATCATACCCGTCCGGCAGCCGCATAATAAAGCTGTGAGCATGGGCCTTCTTCGCCGCCTCCGTCACCTCCGCCAGCGTCGCCTCCGGCCGCGCATAGGCAATATTCTCACGGATCGTCCCCGCCTTCAGCCAAGTATCCTGCAACACCATACCATAACTGCGGCGCAAACTGTCCCGCGTCGCCTCGCGTACCGGCGTCCCGTCCACGCGGATTTCTCCGCCGTCCACATCGTAAAACCGCATCAGCAGATTGATAATCGTCGTTTTCCCACACCCCGTAGGCCCGACAATCGCCACCCGCTCCCCCGGCCTTACACGCAAATTCAGGTTTTCGATCAAGGGAACCTCAGGCCGATAACGGAAATCGACCCGCGACAATTCCACCGTCCCTTCCACCTCCGTAAGCACCGCCGCGTTTGGCGGATCCGGCGACTGCGGCGGCTCCTCAATCAGCTGGAAAATCCGCGCCGCGCAGGCCAGCGCGTTCTGCAGCTCCGTCACCACGCCGGAAATCTCGTTAAACGGCTTTGTATACTGATTCGCGTAGGACAAAAAGCACGACAGCTGCCCTACCGTCAAACGCCCGGCCACCGCCGCCAGCGCACCGGTCAAGCCCACGCCGGTATAGACCAGGCTGTTGACAAAGCGCGTCGAAGGATTCGTGATCGAAGAAAAGAAAATCGCCCGCAGAGAACATTTTTCCAGGCGGTTGTTGATCTCGTCGAACCGCTCCATAGCCTTTTTTTCGTAACCGAAGGCCTGCACGACCTTCTGGCCGCCGATCATCTCGTCGATCAGCGCCGTCTGCTCCCCCCGCGTCTCGCTTTGCAGCCGAAACATCGAATAGGTCCGCTTCGCAATAAACCCGGCTACCAAAAGGCTCACCGGCGTAATCAGCACCACCACCAGCGCAATTCCCGCATGAATGGAAAACATAAACCCCAGCGTCCCCAAAATCGTCAGCACCCCGGTAAACAGCTGCGTAAAGCCCATCAAAAGACCGTCGGCAAACTGATCCACATCCGCGATCACCCGACTAACGATTTCCCCGTAACTATGGCCGTCCAAATATTTCAGCGGCAGAATCTGCAAACGGTCGAAGGCTTCCCTCCGGATATCGCGGATCACATGGTAGGTGATCGTATTATTGCAGACATTCATCAGCCACTGCGCCAGAGCCGTCGCCGCCACCAGCACGGCGATCCGCTTCCCGATCGCCAGCACGCCGGCGAAATCCACCTGGCCCGCGCCTACGATCAAATCTACCGCCCGCCCGGTCAGCACCGGCACATACAGGGTAAAGAGCACCGTCGCCGCCGCCAATAAAAGGCTCAGGCCCAGAAAGAGCCAGTAGCGCCGCAGATACCGCAGAACCTTCTTAACATCTTCTGTTTTCATTCCTGCCGGCCCTCCTCTTTGCCTGCCCTCATTTCCCGGGACTTCTTTGCCGCCGTTTTTTCGTTTACGCGTATGGGAGAGGCGTTTTGAACGGTCCCTTTTTCAAATTGCGATTCAAAAATTTCCCGGTATACCGGGCAGTCCTCTAAAAGCGTCTCGTGGCGGCCAATTCCCGCCGCATGGCCGTCCTCCAGGACTACGATCTGATCCGCATGGCGGATGCTGGAAGCGCGCTG
This sequence comes from uncultured Lachnospiraceae bacterium, assembly GCA_947650845.1. GTDB lineage: Bacteria > Bacillota > Clostridia > Lachnospirales > Lachnospiraceae > RGIG7193. The sequence continues at coordinate 7,100 of CANSWW010000049.1, read as the reverse complement.
GCTGACAATGAACACCGTCGGGGCGTCCGCCATCTCGCGGATTGATTTGCGCAGGGCGGCATCGGTGGCAAAATCCAGCGCCGAGGCGCTGTCGTCGAGAATCAGCACCCGCGGCTTTCGCACCAATGCACGCGCGATCGTCAGACGCTGCCTCTGCCCGCCGGAGAAATTCTGTCCGCCCTGGGCCACCGGCGCGTCCAGCCGCCCCTCCTTTTTTTCGACAAATTCCTTTGCCTGGGCCGCCGCCAGCGCCTCCCACAGCTCTTCCTCCGTAGCGTTTTCATTGCCCCACAGCAGATTGCTGCGGATTGTGCCGGAAAACAGCTGCGCTTTCTGCGGGACAACGCCTACTGCCCGACGCAGCGCCGGCAAGGGAATTTCCCTCACATCCTGCCCGTCCAAGCGTACGCTGCCCTCCGTCGCGTCGTAAAACCGCGGGATCAGGTTGACAAACGACGATTTGCCGCTGCCGGTGCCGCCAATGACGCCGATTGTCTGCCCGGGCTCAGCCTCAAAGCAAATGTCGGTCAGCGATTTTGCGCCGGCATTTTTGTATGTCAGGCTCACATGACAAAACGCCACGCCGGCCGGATGCGCGGCGGCAGACAGGTTTTTGCCGCTGCCTTCGTTATCCGCCTGCGACGCAGCGCCGGCCGGCGCTACGGCCGCCATCCCGGTCAACGAGGAACGCTCCTGCAGAACGCTTTCAATCCGTCCGGCACAGGCCATCGCCTTTGTGATCGTGATAATCAGGTTCGCCATCTTAATCAGCTCGACCAATATCTGCGACATATAATTGACGAGCGCCACTACCTGCCCCTGGCTCAGACGGCCCGTATCAACCGCGCCGCCGCCCTGCCAGAGGATCGCCAGCAAGCCTGCGTTGACGATCACATAGGTGACCGGGTTCATCAGGGCCGAAATACGTCCCACGCTCATCTGCATATGGGTTAAAGTCTCATTCTCCTGCCCAAAGCGCGCCGTCTCATTTTTTTCCCGGTTAAAGGCCCGGATCACACGCACGCCGGTCAAGTTTTCCCGGGTTGTTCCCAGCACCCGGTCCAGCGCTTTTTGAACCTTTTTGTACAAGGGCATGCTTACAAGCATAATACCGAACACGACTACGCAGAGCGCAGGGATAACCACGACAAAAATCATGGCCGCCCGCCAGTCGATCGTAAAGGCCATGACCATCGCGCCAAACACCACAAACGGGGAGCGAAGCAGCAAACGAAGCGTCAGATTGACGCCGTTTTGTACCTGGTTGATATCACTGGTCATGCGGGTAATCAGCGTCGAAGTTCCTAATACATCCATCTCCGAGTAGGACAAGCTCTGGATATGGGCAAACAGCGCATGGCGCAGCTTCGTCGCAAAGCCAACCGCTGCCTTGGCCGCAAAATACTGGGCCGTAATACTGCAAACAAGGCCAATCAGCCCTAACGCCACCAGGACGCCGCACATGCGCAGGATATATCCTGTATCCCGGTTCGCGATTCCCGTATCGATAATCGCCGACATGACAAGCGGCACAAACAGCTCAAAGGAAGCCTCCAAGAGCTTAAACAGAGGCCCCAGGACGCTTTCCTTTTTATAATCCTTCATATATTGCAGAAGGTTTTTCACATCTGTTCCTCCGTCACTGGCACAGCTGTGCCACAACCTGGTTAATGACCTTGCCGTCGGCCTTCCCCTTTAGCTCGCCCATAACGGCTTTCATAATCTGCCCTTTATTTTTCGTCGCCAGCACTTCGGCAAACTTTTCCGTGATGACAGTCCGCACCTCCTCGGCGCTCATCATCGCCGGCGCATATTCCTTCACAATATCATAACGTCCCTGATATTGCGTACGCAGGTCCTCCCGCTCGGCCGGGCAGGTATCCAGCTGCTCCTTAATGGTCTTTAATTCCTTTAAAATAACCCGGTTTACCAGCTCTTCGCCGATGTTGTCGCGGCAGCCTTCGTCGATCGCCACCTTCTTCGCCGCCGCAATCAACGACGAGATTGCCTCCTTGCGCTCCTTGTCACGCGCCTTCATCGCCGCTATCATATCCTTCTGTAATTGCTCAAACTGCATCTTGGTGTGCTCCTTTCCTTTTATTACGCACGTTATCGTACCACATTTTGCGAAAAAGAACAAGACAAGGAAACATCTTGTGTTTCCCGCTTTACAGCATCCTCTTTTTTCGATATACTAAAAACAACTTGTTTGAAAGGGGAAGGATCTCTATGATTACTATTATCAGAGCGAATGATTACGAAGAAATGAGCCGTCAGGCTGCAAATATTATGGCCGCGCAGATCATACTCAAAAACGACAGCGTGCTCGGCCTTGCGACCGGCTCCACACCGATCGGCATGTATCAGGAGCTGGTCCGCCGCCACGAGGCCGGAGATCTCGATTTTTCTAAGGTGCGCAGCGTCAATCTCGACGAGTATGTCGGCCTGGAGCGTACGCACGACCAGAGCTACTATTATTTTATGAACGACAATCTTTTTAAGCATGTAAACATTGATCCGGCGCAGACCTTCCTGCCCGATGGCACAAATCAGGATACGGAGGCCGAATGCCGCCGCTACCATGAGGTCATCCTTGGCATGGGCGGCGTGGACATGCAGCTTTTGGGCATCGGCGGCAACGGCCACATCGGTTTTAACGAGCCCGCGGACGCGTTTGCGGCCCGTACCCATTGCGTGCGGCTTACCGAAAGCACGATCAAGGCAAACGCCCGCTTCTTTGCCAGCGAGGAGGACGTGCCCCGCTATGCGATCAGCATGGGCATCGGCGAGATCATGGCCGCGAAGAAAATCCTGATTCTGGCCAGCGGAAAGGCAAAGGCCGAGGCTATAAAGGGAATGGTCGCCGGGCCGGTAAGCCCGCAGATGCCGGCTTCGATCCTGCAGTTCCATCCCGATGTGACGCTGGTAGCGGACAAAGAAGCGCTCTCGCTGCTGTAAACCGCCCTCCGGTTTCGCAGCTCCGCCTGTAAAACCCGGCTCCGGCCCGTCGACGCCGGTCGGAGCCGGGTTTCATAAAGCCCTATGCCAAGCAGACTCACAATAATACCGCGCGAACACATGAAGTGTTTTAAAAACGCGGTTTCACTCCAGGAAAGATCATTTATATGGAACAACTTGAGTTACGACTATCCGTCCCCTTTCGTCTCGATGGACAGCCGGAGCAGTGGCCCGGCTGTATTTTTCACTACAACAACCGCCAAAAAGCCCTTTATGTCGAGGCGCTGATCCGCGAGATCGAGTCCGCCGCCGACGGCGAGGATGCAGTGATTAGCGCCGTTACGCTGGAGGGCTGTTTTTTCCTGCTGGAATACGAGCAGCTCATGGAAATCGCCCGCACGATCCGTCGGCATTTTTCCCTGGCCGAACGCATGATCTGGCGCGCGCACTGCGAACCGGGCCGTTTGAGCACCGGCGTATTAAATTTTTGCAAAAATATGGGCTTTTATGAATTGTGCATCGACTATCGCACGAGCTCGCCTGAAGAGGCTAAGGCCCTGGGCTTTCCGCCCGCTTATACGGAAATGCAACACACCAAACAGGTGCTGGACCAGTCGGTTTTTGACCGTTTCTCCCTCCGGCTTGCAGGAGACGGCTGCAACCGGACCGACGCCGTATGGAACCGGACGCTGCGTGAGGCGGCAGGATTCGGCCCGATGGCCATACGCCTTCCGGCCACCGTCACCGAAGCCCGCCGGGAGACAGCCATGCAAAAGCTGGCGGCCGCCGGTTACCGACTGCTGCCCGGCAAGCCTGCCGTTTTCGTAAAAAAAGATATGGATTTTGAGCCGCGTAAAGAACACAACGGCATTCTCGGCTGCGGCCTGGGAGCCGTCACACGGCTTGACGGACTGGCCTGCCAAAATACCGACGATTTGGAGCTTTATTTGCAAGCTTCGGCGGATTTTGCGCGGATTGCGCGGCGGCTGCCAAAATAGCGCGGATCGAAGGCAGGGTTTTACTATCCATTTGTTAAAGGAAGAAAAAGATTTTCCCGGATTTCCGGTGTCGCCTGCGAAACGATATCCCGGATGATATCATTGCTGCCGGTGGACTGCCAAAAAGCTCTCGGATAACAGCCTTCGTCCATGTAGTTGATCACCGACCATGGATTAAAAATTTCGGTCGTTCCAAATACGTATCCGTCGTACCACGCACAGATTTCTTCATATTGGCCCGTCTGCTCATAATAGGCCAGCATAGCGTGAATTTCCTCTTTCGTAAAGCCAAAATAACGGCTGTAGCGTTCCTCCAGAATGGAATTCTCTTTCAGATTGTTCATTCCGCTGAAGATGCTTTCCTTCGCCACACGCAGAATCCCTGTTAAAAATCCGTATGCTAAATGAGGATTGTCCTTCAATCCCCCCGAAAAAAGGTTGCGCATGAAGAGGATCACCGAATCATAATAATCACGCATATACCCTTGTTGAATCGGTGTGTCATACTCGTCAATAATCAGAATCGGCGCTTCGCCATAATGAGCATGAAGCATAGAGGACAAAGCCGAAAGCGCCTGCGTAAGTTCTACGACCTCTGCCTGCCCGTTTACCACTTTTTGATAATAGTCTCGCTCAAATCTGCTGCAGCGCTCACTCGTTTCCAGCTCCCCGTGTCGACTAAACTCCATTTGCAGCAGAGTCCGCATTTTCTTCCATGTATCTTCCCAGCTGTCAAATTTGACATCTTTAAATGTCAAAAAGATAACAGTATATTTCCCCTGATGCCGCGTATATTTTGTGCCGCACTCCCATATTTTTTTATCTTGGAAATAAATGGACGTATCCTCCTCCGTTTTTTCAAAAAACACGCGCAGCATATCCATATTTAAGGTTTTTCCAAAGCGCCGCGGACGCGTAAAAAGCGATACTTTGGGAATCGTGTCAAGAAAGTCGCGTATCAAAAGGGTTTTGTCCACATAATAATAGTTCCGCACCAGCTCTCTAAAATCGGACACTCCGATCGGCAAAGGGAGCTTCGTTCGGTTGCCCGAAATCACATTTCGACGGCGACCATCCGCTGGTTTTTTGGCTGTAAGGGGAATCCTCCATTCTCCCTTCTCCTTTATCGCACCAGGAATTTTGTTTTCCCGGCAAAGCATGCTGATTCTCCGACCTGTCACGGCCCATTTTTCCGACGCTTCCCGTACGTCCATATACTCCATGTTCTTCTCCCTTGTCTGCCCTTTGGTAATAGTATGTCACGTTGGAAATACAAAATTTAAGATAAAAAGAAGTATAAAAAGAAATATTCATCAAAAACGGGACGAAGCGAATCACCGCCTCGTCCCGTCTCTTTTGTCCGTCTTACAGATTTCCCAGATATTCACCTAAGCAATAGCCGTGCGTAATCGCCGACCCCACGGAATTGCCGGCCATCAGCGTGTGGTACTGGATGGCATAGCGGCCGCCGCAGTCATTTCCTACGGCGTACAGTCCCTTTATAATACTGTCGTCCTTACGGCGCACCTCGTTGTGATCCGTCACCAGCACGCCGGAGATCTGCACCATACCCGACATCACGCGGCCCTTGTTCGTCACCGTGCTTACGCCAAAGAACGGCCCGTTCTCAATCGGTATCATCAGCGACGCGTCACGGCCAAAATCGGTATCGCGTCCGGCCGCGCACATTTCGTTGTAATGGGCGATTTCATCCAGCAGGCCCTGCTTGGCATCCCCCTCATAGCCCAGGTAATCCGCCAGCTCCTCCAGCGTATCCGCCACAAACAGATGGGCTCCCTTATTGAGGCCAAAGCCGGTAAAGCTGTAGGTGTCAAAGCCTTCCGGGCCGGCCTTTGCCGGGTCGGCATGATACGCGGCCACCCCCTCTTCCATGCTCTGAATCACCAGATTCCACTCACGTTCGCAAGTGCAGGAGGAAACATTGTGCTCGTACCCCATGCGCGCCATGTTTTCATTCCAGTTGGAATCCATGATCGTGCAGAGATGATCGCCGGCCGGACGACGGGCAAAAAAGCCCTGGCCGCCAAACTGCAGCATGGCATCGTTATAGAAGCGTTTGCCGTCGCTGCCAAAGACCGGGTAGTTGCCAAAGGCCGCCAGGCTCGGCGCGCCCGCGCCATTGCCGAAGTTCATCGCCGCGCGGGGGCCCGGCTCCATCACCGCGCCGGCCCACAGCATCAGCTTATGGCCCATACCGTTCTGGCCCATGCCGCGGAAATTGTCGGGATTGAGCTCAATGTTGCTGGCCTCGGCCAGCTCGCGCACCTCGTCCATCAGCCCCAGCACCATCTCGCCGTTGCCGGAGAAGTCGCCGGCCGCACAGACCGTCGCCGCCGCGTTGACCTTGATGTATTTGCCGTCGGCATCCTGGCCGATCGCGCCGGTCACATCTCCGTCCGCGTTCTGGCACAGGACAACGGCGCTCGTCCCCCACAGCCATTCTGCCCCGTTCTTTTTCGCGTCGTCGATGCTGTAGAGCATGATCGCCTTCCAGGCCGGCTGGTTCTCGCCGCCACCCAGTTTATTATTGAAATCGCGATACGAAACCGTGCCCGGGAATGACGTATAGCCGGAATGGTTGACCTCGTAGTGGTTTTCCCCGTTGTAGAAACGGCCGCGGGGGAAATTGTAGCAGACGCTGTACTCGTCCAGCTCCTCCTGCGATGCCACCGCGCGCAGGGAAGGCCCGAATTGCCGCTGCCGATTACCAGGATATCGCACTCATATGTCTCGGCAATTTCGCTGTCCGCAATCACCGGGGCTTCCCCCAGCCAGTTCATATTCGAGCCGTATTGGGCCGCGAAATCTCCTCCTTCCGAAGTGCCGCCCGGTGCGACCGTCTCCGCCGGCGCGGTTGTCGCCGCTTCGGTCGCGGCCGCAGTCTGCGTTGTGGCGGCTGCCTCGGTCTGCGCGGCCGTAGACGCCGCTTCGCTCTCCGCGGCCATCGTCGTGCCTGCCGTATCGGACGCGCAGGCCCCTAAAATCCCGGAGAGCGCCATCGTCGCGGCGCCGGCCTCCGTTCCCTTTAAAAAATCCCGGCGGGAAATCCCTTTTTTCTTCATTCCCTTCCCCTCCCCTTCTCTTAAGAACATGTAATTCTTTGTTGTTGTTTATGTACTTATC
>CANSWW010000048.1 GCA_947650845.1 uncultured Lachnospiraceae bacterium | reverse complement strand
GCTTTCCCAGCTAAGCTACGAGCCCAAAAATCACCGGATACGGCGGCCGCCGCATCCCGGCTATGGAGCCAGCGGGGATCGAACCCACGACCTTTCGCGTGTGAGGCGAACGCTCATCCCGGCTGAGCTATGACTCCGTGAAATCTATTGTAGCACATTTTTTGTAAAATGCAACTACTTTTTTCGATTTTATTTTTGTTGATTTTACGGACTTTGTTTCACATACGCTTTTAAAGCCGGCGGCAGCATCTTGTCGGAATCGCCAAAAAATGCTATTATCTTTGAAAAGACAGGAAGGAGCACGGCAGGCATTCATCTCCTTAATCGAGAAATATAAAACCCGGCTGTAAAAATTCCCATGAACATCCAAGGTTTGCAAAAACTGACTCTTTTAGACTATCCCGGCCGCGTGGCCTGCACGGTCTTTACCGGCGGCTGCAATTTCCGCTGTCCGTTCTGCCAGAACAGCGGTCTTGTCCTTTTGCCGTCACAGCCGCCGGCCTGGGAGCCGGATACGCTTCTTGCTTTTTTGAAAAAGCGCGTCGGTATTCTCGACGGCGTCTGCATTACCGGCGGCGAGCCGTTAATGCAGCCCGACCTGGCGGATTTGCTCCGCGATATCCGCCGCCTGGGCTTCGCGGTCAAGCTCGATACCAACGGCAGCTTCCCGGAGCGCCTGCGCCGGCTTACGGAGGAGGGGCTGATTGACTACGTCGCCATGGACGTCAAAAATTGTCCTGAGCGCTACCGTGAAACGGCCGGGCTGCCGCCGGAGTATGATTTGAGCCCGATTTTTAAGAGCATCGCCTGGCTGTTGCAGGAGCCTGTTCCCTATGAGTTTCGCACCACTGTGGTCCGCGAATATCATCAACCACAAGATATAGTGTCTGCCGCCCGCCGACTTGCGGGCGCCAGGCAGTGGTTCCTGCAAGGCTTCGTTTCTTCAGAACACGTGATAAAATCAGGGCTTCACGCCTATGACGCTACGGAAATGGAAACGCTTGCGCAGCACGCGCGCACCTGTGTGCCCTCGGTACGGCTACGAGGCGTATAACTATATATTGTGGTCATGTGCCTTTTTTTATCATTTTTACAACTATATATTGACTGCCAGCCTCTTCCATGATATGATGGTACTTGCACGGCCCGGGGGCGCAGGCGCTGCTTTACGGAATGGCCTACCGACCCTGACAGACAGCGTCGCATAACAGCTCCGGCCGCAAGTAAAAATGAAAGAGGAAAGTATATGTATCAGGTCACGAAGCGGGACGGCACGGTCAGCGAGTTTGATATCCGAAAGATCAGCGCGGCCATTACCAAAGCATTTGAAGCACGCCAGAAGGAATACCACCCCAGCATCATCGATCTGCTGGCCTTGAAGGTAACGGCGGATTTTGAGCCCAAGATCCATGACGGGCTGATTCAGGTGGAGGATATCCAGGACAGCGTAGAGGCCGTCCTCATCCAGGCCGGCTACACGGATGTGGCCAAAGCCTACATTCTGTACCGCCGCCAGCGGGAAAAGGTGCGCAATACCCGCTCCACCCTGCTCAATTACAGGGACCTGGTGAATAATTATGTAAAGATTAACGACTGGCGCGTCAAGGAGAATTCCACCGTCACCTACTCGGTCGGCGGCCTGATCCTTAGCAACAGCGGTGCGATTACGGCCAATTACTGGCTCTCCGAAATCTACGACGACGAGATCGCCGAAGCGCACCGCAATGCCGATATCCATATCCATGACCTCTCGATGCTGACCGGCTACTGCGCCGGCTGGTCCTTAAAGCAGCTGATTCAGGAGGGCTTAGGCGGCATTCCCGGCAAGATTACCTCGGCCCCGGCCAGGCATCTTTCCACGCTGTGCAACCAGATGGTCAATTTCCTCGGCATCATGCAGAACGAATGGGCCGGCGCACAGGCGTTCTCCTCGTTTGACACCTACCTGGCCCCCTTCGTAAAGGCGGACAACCTTACCTACGATCAGGTCAAGAAATGTGTCGAGTCCTTTATCTACGGCGTCAATACGCCCAGCCGCTGGGGCACGCAGGCCCCCTTCTCCAATATCACGCTCGACTGGACCGTACCGGCCGACCTGGCAAATCTGCCGGCCATCGTCGGCGGCCAGGAGATGGATTTCTGTTATAAGGACTGCAAAAAAGAGATGGACATGGTCAATAAGGCCTTTATCCAGACCATGATCGAGGGCGACGCCAACGGCCGCGGCTTCCAGTACCCGATCCCGACCTATTCGATCACGCGGGATTTCGACTGGTCGGAGACCGAGAACAACCGCCTGCTCTTTGAAATGACGGCCAAATACGGCACGCCTTATTTCTCCAACTATATCAACAGCGACATGGCCCCCAGCGACGTGCGCAGCATGTGCTGCCGCCTGCGCTTAGACCTCAGAGAGCTGCGCAAAAAGTCCGGCGGCTTCTTCGGCAGCGGCGAATCCACCGGCTCCGTGGGCGTCGTGACGATCAATTTGCCGCGGATTGCCTATCTTTCCAAGGACGAGGCTGATTTCTACCGCCGTCTCGACCGCCTGATGGATATCTCCGCGCGCTCCTTAAAGACCAAGCGCACCGTTATTACCCAGCTGTTGGACAGCGGGCTTTATCCGTATACGAAGCGTTACCTGGGCACTTTCGCCAATCATTTTTCGACGATCGGCCTGGTGGGCATGAATGAAGCCGGCTTAAACGCGTCCTGGCTGCGTGCCGATATGACGCAGGAAAAGACCCAAACCTTTGCCAAAGAGGTGCTGAACCACATGCGCGAGCGCCTCTCCGACTATCAGGAGCTCTACGGCGACCTCTACAACCTGGAGGCCACGCCGGCCGAATCGACGGCCTACCGTCTGGCCAAGCACGATGTAGAGCAGTACCCGGATATCATCACGGCCAGCGAGTCCGGCGGGACGCCCTATTACACGAACAGCTCCCACCTGCCGGTCGGCTATACCGAGGATATCTTTGAAGCGCTCGACATTCAGGACGAATTGCAGACGCTCTACACTTCCGGCACGGTATTCCACGCCTTCCTCGGCGAAAAGCTGCCCGACTGGAAGGCGGCCGCCGCCCTGGTGCGCAAGATCGCCGAGAATTACAAGCTGCCCTATTATACCATGTCGCCGACCTACTCGATCTGCAAGGATCACGGGTACCTGTCGGGCGAGCAGTATACCTGCCCGATCTGCGGCGCGGCCACCGAGGTGTACAGCCGCATCACCGGCTATTACCGTCCGGTAAAGAACTGGAACGACGGCAAGGCGCAGGAATTTAAGGAGCGGCGGGTCTACGATGTGAGCCGGCCCTACACAAGACCGGAAGGCCCGCATGGAATAGGGACGGCCGCGCCCAAACTAAACGGACAGCCGGATACCCAGGAAGGTCTCGCCCGGGAAGGTTTCGCGCACGAAAGTCTCGCGGAGACGGCCAGACAGGCCATGGCCCGCTCTTCGGCCGCGATGAGCCCGGAGCAGATCCTGCTCTTTACGACCAAGACCTGCCCGAACTGCAGGATCGCCGACGCCATCCTGCACCAGGCATCCGTGCCTTTCCAAAAGGTGGACGCCGAGGAGCATGCGGAACTGGTCAACGCCTACGATGTGCGGCAGGCGCCGACGCTGGTGGTCGTGCATGGCGATGAATATGAGAAATATGGAAATGCTTCGGAGATCAAACGATTTGCCGACGCGCGGTAAAAGCCTGCGGGCCGTCATGAAACCAACTTGGTTTTTGACGGCCCGCATCACCCGGCACTGTTTTTTATAGCAGGCGATCCCGTATTTGAGGATCGTCCGCATGCCGGCCTCCGCCAGAGGCTCCGCGTACTTCTTTTTCTCGATCTGCTCCAGAGCCCTCCGGCAGTCCTTTTCCAATGTATTTACCGTAGCCGAATATTTCACTTCTATAATAATGCCAATCTCTTCGTCATCGATCTCGATCTGAATGTCGCTGTAGCCTTCTCCCGCTTCCTGGCTGGAGGCGATCACCCAGGATTCCTTATATGACAAAAGACCCAGGAGAATCCCGTGATAAAAGTTTTCTTTCCGCTCCTTTTGCACATAGGTGTCGCGGATATGGATTGTTTTTTTCAAATAGGCTTGCAGCTGTTTCTCGGCCGCGGATGCGTCCCCTCTCTTAAAGGCTTCGCAAAAACCATTCAGCGCCGTGCCGTCCTGCCGTGTCTCTTCCCGGAACCACGCCTTGATTTGATTGCGGAAAATCGAATGGATTTCCCGGTTGGGAATCGTCAGCCGCCAGCTTCCGCTTTCCGTGATTCCCCTTTGCGTCAGATAGCCGGTCGTAAAAAGGACGCTCCACAGATGGTCAATGGAATCATACATCTCCTGATACGTCAGCTCCTGGCGGATTGTCTTTTCCACCGTCTCTCCCGCCATCAGCTGTTCGATCTCCCGCTTCGTCGTGCCCCTGGCCATTTTGATAAAATGGCGGATCACATCGTTGCTGCTGGTGTTTGACCAATAGGCCTCCGGCTGTGCTTCGCGATTTACGCGAAGCTTATTGCAATAGCAGAGTACATCCCAGGGGCAGTATACCTCCGCATTGCCGAAACGATAGCCGTCATACCAGTTTTTTATGATATCGTAGCTCCCGGCCAAGTCATAGGCCGCCAGCAGCTTTTGTACCTCCTGGTCGGTAAAGCCAAAATATTCGTCAAACTCGACATCGGTAACGGACAGGACGTTCAGATTATTCAAGCCGGTAAAAATACTTTCTTTGGAAATACGCATACAACCTGTCAGAACCGCAAAATAAAGGCTTTCATTCGTTTTCAGCGCCTGTTCAAACAGGTTGCGGATCAAGGCGGTCATGGAATTATAGTAGTTTCTCTCAAAGGCTTTTGCCAAAGGAACGTCATATTCGTCAATCAAAATCAGCGCCTTTTGCCCATAGTGTTTGCAAAGGAGCGCCGACAGTGTCCGCAGGCTGCTCATTAGTATGGAATCCGGCATCACAAAGCTCTCCCGGCTCTCTTCATCCACTTTTGTCAGCTGCCGGTACAGCTTCTTTTCCGTCTCGTCAAGCGCCTCGCTCTCAGCCAGAAAAGGAAAACGCAGCGCCTCGCTTCCAATCGCCGCGCACAGCATCGCGCGCGCCGTCGCAAAATCTTCGCCGCTTACCCCCTTTAGGCTGATCGAGATCACAGGGAATCGGCCCATGTAAGTTCTGCACAACTCTTCCTCACGCATGATTTCCAGCCCGGCAAACAACGCCGGATCGCCGCCGATTTCAAAGAAGGTTTTCAGCATCCCCATGTTCAGAGATTTGCCAAAACGCCGGGGCCGGGTGAAAAGGTTTACTTTTCCCCAGCCCTGCAGCAGTTCTCTTATCAGTCCGGTCTTATCCACATAATAAAATTTTTCTCTGCGGATTTCACAACCGTTTTTTCTGACCGCTCCCTGCGCCGTCTTATGCGTCCACAGGCGCGTCTCCCAGATCCTCTCCATTGCTGGCAATGACTTTCTGATACCAGTAGAAGGAATCCTTTTTATAACGGGCATAGCTTCCGTTCCCCTCATCGTCCCGATCCACATAGATGAAGCCATAGCGCTTACGCATCTCGCCTGTGGACACGCTGACTAAGTCAATGCATCCCCAGGCCGTGTAGCCAAACAGATCCACGCCGTCGTCCACCGCCTTTTTCATTTCCTCGATATGACGCCGCAGATAGGCGATCCGGTACGGATCGTGCACCTGGCCGTCCTCCAGCACGTCGCTGGCGCCCAGGCCGTTTTCCGTGATAATCACCGGCACATGGTAACGGTCGTACACCTTATTAAGCGTATACCGCAGGCCCACCGGGTCGATCGGCCAATCCCACTGCGTCAGTTCCAGGTACGGGTTTTTCACGCCTCCCATGATATTGCCGCTCGTCGTTTCGTCAAAGACCTGCGTGCTCTCGCAGATGCTCTGATAGTAGGAAAAGCTGTAAAAGTCGCAGGTGCCTTCCCGCAGCGCCGTTTTTTCTTCCGCCGACAGTTCCAGACATACTCCGTTTCTTTTAAAGTATGCCCAGGCGTAATATGGGTATTCCCCGCGCAGCATGACATCGGAACACATGCAATTGCGCACCAAGTCATCCTGCTGTACCAGCAAAATATCCTTCGGACTGCAGGTTCTGGGATACATCGTAATATGGCAAATCATGGTCCCAAAACGGAAAGCCGGATTGATTCTTCTGCCCTCCTTCACCGCCTGGGCACTAGCGATCAAAACATTATTCAGCGCGTTCATTCGTCGGTTCAGTCCCTCCGGCGACAAGTCGTCCGCCGGCTTCTCCGAATAAATTCCGCCCTGAACCAGATCGCTCAAAGGCAGCATCAAATCGTTCACTTCGTTAAACGGAAGCCAGTAGGTCACATAATCCTTATACCTGTTAAAAATCGTCCGGCAAAATCGCACGTACAGATCGATGACCTTCTTATTGGGCCAGCCCTGATACTTCTCCACGATTGCCAGCGGCATCTCATTGTGAGAAACCGTTACCAACGGCTCAATGTCATATTTTTTCAGTTCTTTCAGTAAATTCTCGTAGAATGCAAGCCCCTTTTCATTCGGCTCTTCGTCATCCGCATTCGGAAAAATCCTTGCCCATGATATCGAAAAACGATACACCTTAAAGCCCATCTGTGCAAAGAGGGCAATATCCTCGCGATAGCGGTGATAATGATCTACTGCGGTCCGTGACGGATAATAATATGCCTCGTCCATAGCAAGGCTCACCCGGCGGGGCTCCCTGTGGGAACCCCCTGTCATTATGTCCGAGACGTTCACACCCTTTCCGTCCTCGAGATACGCGCCCTCACATTGGTTGGCCGCCGTCGCGCCGCCCCACAGAAAGCCCTCCGGAAATCCTTTCATTCTGCCTCTCCTTTCAGTCCTCAAATTTCATTATATGCAGTGCTAACACCGACACAGCCATCGACGCTACCACTCCCAGCATATAGTAGGCAAAGGTCGGGCCGAAGGCCAGAATAATTGTTCCGAACGGGACAAAGCCAAAGGAATAGTATTCTACGGTAAAATATCCCATAATGGCGCCGCCCACGCCGCTGCCAATCATAACCGCCCACAAAATCTTCTTATATTTTAATACCAAACCAAACAATACCGGCTCCGTCACGCCGATCAGACCCGTAATCCCGGTCGAAAGCCCCAACGCCTTGATATTCTTCTTCTTCGCCTTAAAATATACATACAGCGCGCATGCGCCCATGGCTGCGTTAGAGGCCGCTGTCATCGGATAGAGGAAATCATATCCCAGCGTCGCCAGGTTCTGGACCGTAAAAGGAGAGAACGCTACCTGCATTCCCGTCGCCAGCACAAAAGGATCCAGTGCTGCAATAATCATGCCGCCGATTACGCCAAACCGTTCATAGAGCCAAATCATTCCATTGGCCACAAAATTGCCGACGAAGCCGCCGACCGGCGCCAAAACCGCAAAGCTCACTACTGAGGCAATCAACAGCGACAAGAGTGGCGTCACAATAATATCAATCATTCTGGGGACAATCTTTTTCAGCCCCTTTTCCACCCAAGACATAAAATACACACACAGGATTGCCGGGATCATCGAGGATGAGTAATCATAAAACGGAATCGGAATCAATCCGAATACCCGTATTGTCTCCCCTGCCATTCCCATTACTGTCGGATGAATCAAAAACGCTCCCAACGTCGCCGCCAGATAAGGATTGCAGCCAAAACGTTTACCGGCCGAAAATGCGCACAATACCGGCAGGAAATAAAAAGATGTATTCGCACAGGTATAGAAAAAATTATAGGTGGCACTGGCCGAATCAATCCAGCCAAAAATCTGTGCCGAATACAGCAGTCCCTGTGTCAGGCCGCATCCCACAATCGCCGGAATGATCGGCGCGATCACCGAAGAGATCGTCTCCAAAAACAGATTCAAGATCCCGGCCGCAGATCGCTTCTTCACCGGTCTTATGTCGTCCAGCTGCTCATCCACCGCCTCCTCTTTGGAAAGCCCGGTCACCTCACAAACCCGGTTGTACGCAATCCCCACCTCGTTGCCGATGATAATCTGCAGCTGCTCGCCCGACCACTGGGTCGCCACTACATTCGGCACTGCTTCGATCTCGCTGACCTTTACCAGGCCCTTGTCCTTTACGTTGACCCGCAGTCTGGTTACGCAATGCGTAAAGTAGGAAATATTCGCCTTTCCCCCTATCAGATCCAGAAAATGTTCCGCCAATTCATCATATTTTGCTTTTTTTGCCATACGATCCGTCTCCTTTTTGATATATGCAGACAGTGCCGCGCGCCTTACACTGTACTTGCCTATGAAAAATTGTTCCTGTCCTCCCTGTCACAAAGCCGGTTGGTATGCAGAATCAAATACATCCTCTCTTCGTCGGTAAGCTCCAGGCCGCACTCCGCTTTCAGATAAGCGCTAATCGCTTCCACGCATTGGCCCGTTTCGGGCAACGCACCTGTCACGGACTCATATAGCGACCGATCCTCATTAAAAAACAATTCTTTTTTCTCCCCGCGCTGTAAAAGATAGCGCATATGCATTGCAAACCGGGAATAGTTAAACCCGCTGCGGTCGATTTCCATGCCGAAGAATTGCTCGATCCGTTCCGTAATTTCTTCAATAATCGTTTCTTCCTGTGCCGTACGGCTGCCTTCGCTGTTCATCCCTTCCGCATTGAGGATATGCAGGGCTATGCAGGCCGCCTCCTCTTTCGGCAGATAAACCTTCAGCTTCTTTTGAATCAGTGATAGCGCCCGGTATCCGATTTTCGTCTCCTTCTCAAACAAATGCTCCACGTCATACAAAATCGGCAGTTTTAGCCGCAGATTTTCTTCACTTCGTTTGATTGCAAACTGAATATGGTCTGCCAAGGTAAAAACCAGGTTTGAGCTGACCGGGCCGTCCAGCATTTCCCGGGCATCATCTAACACCCGGGCCGACAGCTCGAGGATTTCCGCCGGAATATCTTTTAACATTGCAATATATTCCTCGTTCACATCGTAGAACGATCTCTCAATCCGGCTCAGCTCTATCTCATACGGCGGTTTGGCAAAGCCGATCCCTTTTCCAAAGGCAACCACTTCCCGATTCTGGCTGTCAACACACAGGGAAACATTGTTGTTGATATTTTTGATCACCTTCATCTTCGTTATCCCCCCTGGACTGCAGGCTTAAAACGGTTTCCTGCAATAAAAAAACTCTCCGCACCGCACCACAAAAAATCGATCAAACGATTTTTCAGGTAAAGCCTCAGAGAGTAACAATCCTTACTATATTTCTATTCACTTGTCATTGGTTATAGTTTATCAACCCGCGGGGATCTTGTCAACACCCTTTTCCTACTTTTTTCACGGTATTTTCTGGTCGATATCCACCGCGGCCAGCCGCTCAATCAGCTCCCATATTTCCTCCCGCCCCTGCTTTGTCTCGGCCGAAAAGGGGATCAGCACGTCGTCGGCCTTCATTTGAAGGGCTGTGCGCACCTGCTTTACCTGCTTTTGCACCTGGCTGCGGTTGATCTTATCCAACTTAGTGGCGATCACCGCCGGTCGGTAGCCGTTGTGCAAAATCCAGTCGTACATCTGCCGGTCGTTGGCTCCCGGCTTGTGGCGGATGTCCACCAGCAAAAAAACCTGGCGAAGCTGATCCGAACGGTGTAGGTACCGCTCGACCATCCTTCCCCACTTCTCCTTTTCGCTCTGCGCCACCTTCGCGTAGCCATAGCCGGGCAGATCGACATAGTACAGCGCATCGTTGATATTATAAAAATTGATGGTCTGCGTTTTGCCGGGCTGGGCCGATGTGCGGGCATAGGCCTTGCGGTTCATCAGGGCATTGATCAGCGAGGATTTCCCTACGTTTGATTTGCCGGCAAAGGCAAACTCCGGCTTGTCGTTGACAGGCAGCGTGCTGGTAATGCCGCAGACCGTTTCCAGATTGACGTTTTTTATGACCATTTGTCGGCTCCCTTATACTTAAGACCGCCAGAATCCGGTGTCCTGACCGGATATAATCCGGCCAAGACACTACCGTTCTGCTCAGGGCAGAAACAGGGCTGGCGGTCTTTCATTCTACCATTCGGTTTTCTCAGGCGATCTCCCCGTCGTCATGCTTGCGCAGGAAACGGCGACGATTCTGGTTTGTGCGGGGCGTCTCCGTCACCGCCGTGTCCCGATAGGTCAGCTGCGGCTCGGCCTCGCCCTCGATCGTCTCGCCCGTAATCGTGCAGGTTCCGATCGTCTCATCCGAAGGGATCGTATACATGATATCCATCATCGCCTTCTCGATAATCGCCCGCAGGCCTCTGGCGCCGGTCTTGCGCTCCAGCGCCCGCTTGGCGATCTTCTCGACCGCCTCCGGCGTAAAGGAAAGCTGCACGCCGTCTAAATCAAACAGCTTCTGGTACTGCTTTACCAGCGCGTTCTTCGGCTCGGTTAAGATCCGTACCAACGCCTTCTCATCCAGCATATCGAGGGACTGGATCACCGGCACACGGCCGATGAATTCAGGAATCAGACCGAACTTAATCAGATCCTCCGGCATCACCTGCCTGAGCAGCTCGCCGATGTTCTTCTCCTCTTTCTTGATGACCACGCCGTTGAAGCCGATCGAAGCGTTCGAGCCTACGCGACGCTCGATAATCTTGTCAAGCCCGTCAAAAGCGCCTCCGCAGATAAAGAGGATGTTGGTCGTATTGATCTGGTACATCTCCTGATGCGGATGCTTGCGGCCGCCCTGCGGCGGGACGCTGGCCTGTGTGCCCTCGAGGATCTTTAACAGCGCCTGCTGTACGCCCTCACCGGATACATCCCGGGTAATCGAGACATTCTCGCCCTTTTTCGTAATCTTATCAATCTCGTCAATGTAGATAATGCCGTACTCTGCCCGCGCAATATCGTAGTCGGCGGCCTGAATCAGCTTGAGCAGGATGTTCTCGACATCCTCGCCCACATAGCCGGCCTCCGTCAGCGCCGTCGCGTCGGCGATCGCAAACGGTACGTTCAAAATCTTTGCCAGCGACTGCGCGAGGAAGGTCTTGCCGGAACCGGTCGGCCCCAGCAGCAGGATATTGCTCTTCTGAATCTCTACCTCATCGTTTTCAGGCTCCGTGGTAATCCGCTTGTAGTGGTTATATACCGCAACGGACAGTACCTTTTTCGCTTCCTCCTGGCCGATCACGTATTCGTCCAAAAAGCTTTTGATCTCCTTCGGCTTTAGCAGGTTGATGCTTTTCTTTTCTTCTGCCTCCAGCTCCTCCAGCTCTTCATCGATCAGTTCGGCGCACAGCTCCACGCACTCGTCACAGATGTAAACATTGCCGGTCCCCGCAATCAGCTTGCGTACCTGTTCCTGCGTTTTGCCGCAGAAGGAGCAGCGGTACGGGTTGTCAAATTTATTTGCCATATTGTCCTCTCTTAACCGTTCCTATATTAGTGTTTGACGATGATCTCGTCCACCAGGCCGTAGGCTTTGGCCTCCTCCGCGGACAGGTAGTTGTCGCGCTCCGTGTCCTCGGCGATCTTCTCTAACGGCTGGCCGGTATTGGCTGCCAAAATCTCGTTCAGCTTCTGGCGCGTCTTTAAAATCTGTTCGGCCACGATCTTGATGTCGCTGGCCTGGCCTCTGGCTCCGCCGGAGGGCTGATGGATCATCACCTCCGCGTTCGGCAGCACATAGCGCTTGCCCTTGGTCCCGCCCGCCAGCAAGAAGGCCCCCATACTGGCCGCCATGCCGATGCAGGTCGTCGATACGTCGCATTTCACAAACTGCATCGTATCATAAATAGCCAGGCCGGCCGTCACCGAGCCGCCGGGGCTGTTGATATAAAAATTGATATCCTTGCCCGGATCCTCGGATTCCAAAAACAGCATCTGCGCCACCACCAGGCTGGCCGTCACATCGTTGACCTCTTCGCTGAGGAAGATAATACGGTCCTCTAAAAGCCGTGAATAAATATCATAAGACCGCTCGCCGCGGCTGGTCGATTTTACAACATAAGGTACCAGACTCATACTCGTTTCTCCTTGTCTTTCTATTCTTGACAAATCCAGCCGCCTACATTCCAGGCGGCCGGATATATCTTTCGCTTTTTCGATCAGGCCTCGGCTTCCCCCGCTTCTTCCGCCTCCTCGGCTTCCTCCGTCTCCACGGACTGCTCCACGATCAGGTCGGCCGCCTTCTGGACTGCCAAATCGTCCTTCATCTGCTCTACGCTTTCCTCGCCCATGATCTCCTTCAGCTTCTCTACTTCCATCTTGTAATTCTCCGCCATGGAAGCGAGCTCTTTTTCCATCTCTTCTTCGCTGACCTCAATCTGCTCCGCCTCGACTACCGCCTCCAGTACCAGCCTGGCCTGGATACGGCTCAACGCCTGCGGCTTCAGCTGATCCAAGAGCATCTGCTGCGTCATGCCGGTATACTGCATATACATATCCATCGACATGCCCTGATACTGCATCCGCTGCGCCTGCTCGTCGTACATATTCTCAGCCTGCGTCTCGACCATCAGATCCGGGATATCCATCTGGCTGGCCTCGATGATCTTTGACAGCGCCTCGTCCTCCTTGCGGGCCTTGGCCGCATCCGCCTTTTTCTTGGTCAGCTCTTCTTTTACGCTGGCCTTGTACTCCTCCAGCGTATCAAACTCGGACACATCCCCCGCGAACTCGTCGTCGATCTCCGGCAGCTCCTTCGTATGGATCGCTTTCACCTTGACCTTGAATACGGCGGGCTTATTCTCCAGCTCCTTTGCATGGTAATTCGCCGGGAACGTTACGTTCACCTCGACCTCGTCGCCGACATTCGTGCCGACCAGCTGGTCCTCAAAGGTATCGATAAAGGAATGGGAGCCAAGCACCAGGTCGTGATCCTCGCCCTTCCCGCCGGCAAACGCTTCTCCGTCGACAAAGCCCTCATAATCGATCGTCACCGTATCGTTCAGAGCCGCCGGCCGGTCCTCCACGGTCACGGTCGTCGCGTTCTTCTCCTGCTCCTCTTTGATGTGCGCCATCACCTCGTCCTCGGTCGGCTCGGTGTCGATCTTTTTCACGGTCACGCCCTTGTACTGGCCCAGCGTCACCGCCGGCTTCACCGCTACGGTCGCCGTAAAGGTCACGCCCTTGCCGGCTTCGACCTCCGTGACCTCGATCTCCGGCCGGGAGACGATCTTAAGGCCGCTCTCCTTCGACGCCGCCGAATACGCGCCGGGCAACAGCTTGTTTACCGCTTCCTCATAGAATACGCCCTTGCCGTACATCTTCTCGATCATCGCCCGCGGCACCTTGCCCTTGCGGAAGCCCGGTATATTAAAACGATTTCTATTCTTTAAAAAGGCCTGCTGAATCGCTTTTTCCAGCTCCTCGGCCGGCACCTCGATCGTCAGCTTTGCCAGATTCTTTTCCATCGTTTCTACTTGTACGCTCATTTTCTATTTTCCTCCTTCTGGCCTGCTTGACGACCAGTTATTCTTTTTGTAATCATAGCATTGCAGTATATAAGTATAACACAAACATTTACGGATTGCTACCGGAAAATCGCGAAAAACCTGAAAATTCTATGAATTTTTCATTACGGATGCTGAATCGATTGCTTCACCTCTAAGAAGCGCGTCTCGCCCTCCAGCAGGCGCACCAGCTCCAGTCCCATATCCACCGCAAAGCCGACGCCGCGCCCTGTCGTAATCAGGCCGTCGGTCACAACGCCGTCGGTCACGCAGTGCGCGCCTGTGAGCTTTTTCTCCCAGCCCGGATAGCAGGTCGCCTTCTTCCCCGCTAAAAGCCCCAGGCCGCCCAGCACGCTAGGCGCCGCGCAGATCGCCGCCAGGCGTTTGCCGCCGGCCGCAAATTCCTTCAGCAAATCGCACACGCCCGGATGCGCCGCCAGATTCGGCGTCCCCGGCACGCCTCCCGGCAGAAACAGCAGGTCGCTGTCCGCAAAGCCGCCGTCTGCAAACAGACGATCCGCCTTTATCGTAATCCCATGCGAACCGGTCACCATAACACTGTCCATAATGGAAACGGTTTCCGTCTCCACGTCGCCCCGCTTTAACATGTCTACAACAGCCAGGCACTCTACTTCTTCCATGCCCTCGGCCATAAAAACGCTTGCCTTACTCATTGTCTCTGCCTCCTGTGTCTGATTTTTACTTTTATGTTTGTTTTATATGAAAGGATTGCATTTATTATAGCATTCGGTTTATACTGATAGCAAGTAGTTTTCGGAATCAAATCGTTTTCGGAATTTTGAAAGGAGCCGCTTTGGAAATCGAACGCAAATTTCTTGTAAAATATCTCCCCGCGGTTACAAAAGTGTCGGGAAGTTTTTCTTTGATGTATTGGATCATTT
>CANSWW010000047.1 GCA_947650845.1 uncultured Lachnospiraceae bacterium | reverse complement strand
ACACCCTGACAGGTGCCTCCGCTTTGGTATGTGTCCGCAAAGTCCGTCCATCATCCGTTGGGCCTGGGGTACAATGGCTATTACTATCTGCAAGGCAGCTTCCAGACAGGAGTCTATGCGACCCGGCATGTCCACAACGAGTTGCTGCAGCTTTTGCTGGATGCAGGATGGCTGCCGGCCGTTCTTTTCGTTATGGCCATATGGAAAACCATCCGGGTACTTTCCTGGCATAAGCGCTTGCTCCTGCTGGTGCTTTTGGCTCACAGCCTGTTTGATTTTGACTTTCAATTCCTTTCGATGGGGTTTATCCTGGCGCTGCTTTTGACGGAGGGGGGATCGAAAGCCGATGGGAAACAACGGCACAGAGGCGTTGCCTGGAAGCTGCTTGCGACAGGGCTGGCAGCGGTATGCCTGTGGGTGGGGACGGCGGACATTCTGGCCTACCTAAAGCGGCCGGAGCTTTCTGTACGCGTATTTCCGATGCATACGGAAAGCCGTCTGCAGCTGCTGACGCAAGCAAAGACGCCGGAAGAGATGGAACGAATAGCTCATCGGATCCTGCAGGATAACGGTTCGGCGGCCCTGGCCTATGATGCGTTAGCGAATGCCGCCTATGCCGAGGGGGATGCAGGAGCCATGTCTGTCTGGAAGCGGCAGGCAATTGCGCTGGCACGCTATGATATAGAAAGATATGAAGAATACTTCGAACGTTTGTATATCTTCTGGCAGATGTACTTGGAAGCCGGTATGGCGGAGAGCGCCGCTTACTGCCGCGACCGTATGCTGGAAATACCGGACATGCTGCGACAGGTAAAGGAAGGCTCATCGCCGCTTGCCTGGCGGATTTATGAAAAGCCCGAACTAAAGCTGAGCGAAGCGACGCGGCGGCAGCTGGAAATGCTGCAGGCCTGGCAGGAGCCTTGAATGCTCCGCTCGGATTAAAGCCGGATAAAAAAATAATAGCCAAGCAAGGACCTATATCCTGACTTGGCTATTTTCCGATCTCCCGGTTCCTCATGCTCGTTCCACTAATCCGGACTTCAGACAAGAAGTACAAACATGCATCGTCTTGGTAGCGCCGTTTACTTTTACCTTGACAGACTTTACATTGGATTTCCAGATCTTGTTGGATCTTCTATGAGAATGACTCACATTATTTCCGAAATGAACACCTTTTTCACAGATATCACACTTTGCCATTTTGCCGCACCTCCTTCGAATCCAAGTAGGCCGCTTTGGTCCGCGACCCCAGAACATGACTACTATACCAAAGATGGCGGGAAAAAGCAAGTAAAAAATTAAAAAGTTTTTCACAATTTTCCAAAATAGAACTTTCATTTTTGCGTGACAGCGGTTATAATATAGAATGATTACGGCCATCCGGTTGTAAAATATCAGCAATGGAGGAAAAATTATGAAGTGTCGGCTCAACAATCCGCTAGGCGCGGTCGTGATTGATACGGATGTCATTGCCAAATATGCCGGCAGCGTTGCGATTGAATGCTTTGGCATCGTAGGTATGGCGGCAGTCAATATGAAAGACGGCCTTGTAAAGCTTTTGATGCGGGATAATCTGGCGCATGGAATCAACGTTACCGTGAATGAAAACAAGCTCACGCTGAACTTCCATGTCATCGTGGTATATGGCGTCAGCATCCGCGCCGTCTCCGACAACCTGATTTCCAACGTAAAATATAAGGTAGAGCAGTTTACCGGCGTAGAGGTGGAGAAAATCAATATATTCGTAGAAGGCGTTCGCGTCATCGACTGATCCGAGGAGGTACGAGAGTGGCAGCAAAAACAATCGACGCCGGCCAGTTGAAAAACATATTCCTGGCAGGCGCACAGCGTTTGGAAGCAAACAAGGAGTGGATTAACGAATTAAACGTCTTTCCGGTCCCCGACGGGGATACCGGGACGAACATGACCCTCACGATCATGTCGGCGGTAGGGGAAGTGCAGGCGCTGGCAAATCCCGATATGGAGTCATTGGCCAAGGCCATTTCCTCCGGCTCCCTGCGGGGCGCGCGGGGCAATTCCGGCGTAATCCTGTCCCAGCTTCTGAGAGGGTTTACCAAGGAAATCAAAAAAGTGCATGTACTTAACGCGACGGTGATCGCCAACGCGTTTCAGCGCGCGTCGGAGACGGCTTACAAGGCGGTCATGAAGCCGAAGGAGGGCACGATCCTGACGGTCGCCAAGGGGATGGCGGATAAAGCGTCCGAGCTGGCGGCGGAAACCGAAGATCTGGAAAAGCTGTTCGCGGCGATTATCGAGCATGGCGATTATGTGCTGAGCCAGACGCCGGAGATGCTCCCGGTCTTAAAGGAAGCCGGCGTTGTGGATTCCGGCGGCCAGGGCCTGATGCAGGTGATGAAGGGCTGTATGGACGCCTTTTTAGGCAAGGAGGTAGATCTTTCCTCGATGCAGGCGGCCGCCCCGCGGCCCGCGGCAGCGGGCTCCGACGTATCCACCGAGGATTTTGATATCAAATACGGGTACTGCACGGAATTTATGATCCACATCGACGATCGCTACACGATGGAGAAGGAGCTTGGCTTTAAAGCATACCTGGAATCGATCGGCGATTCGATTGTGGTAGTGTCGGACGACGAGATCGTCAAGGTGCATGTGCATACCAACGACCCCGGCCTAGCGATCCAGAAGGCATTGACCTTCGGCCCGCTGTCGCGCATGAAGATCGACAATATGCGCGAGGAGCACCAGGAAAAGCTGATTAAGGAGGCGTCCAAGAAGGCGGCGGCCGAGGCGGCGAAAGTCGAGAAGGCGGAGGAGAAAGCGCCCGAACCGCGTAAAGAAGCAGGCTTTGTAGCGGTTTCCGTGGGCGAGGGCATGAGCGAGATTTTCCGCGGCCTGGGCGTCGATACGCTGATTGAGGGCGGCCAGACGATGAACCCCAGCACGGAGGATATCTTAAACGCGATTGATACGGTCAACGCGGATGTGGTCTACATTCTTCCGAATAATAAAAATATCATCCTGGCGGCCGAGCAGGCCATGCGCCTCTCCGATGACAAGCGCGTCGTCGTGGTGCCGTCCAAGACGGTTCCCCAGGGAATCACGGCGGCGATCAGCTTCATGCCCGGCATGAGCCCGGAGGAGAATCTGGAGATTATGACCGAGGAGATGAGCCACGTAAAGACGGGCCAGGTGACCTATGCCGTGCGCAGCACCAGCCTGGACGGGGTAGAGGTCCATGAGGGCGACATCATGGGAATCGACGATCATTCGATTCTGGCAGTCGGCCGGACGGTCGGTGACACCAGCTTTGAACTGATCGAGAAGCTGATCGATGAGGAGAGCGAGCTTCTGAGCATCTATTATGGCAGCGAGGTGAAAGAGGACGAGGCTCATGCCCTGCTGGATCGGGCCCAGGCGGCCTTCCCGAATCTGGAGATTGAGATGCATAACGGCGGCCAGCCCATCTATTACTATGTGATGAGCGTCGAATAAAGACCGGCCCGGCAGGGATTTTTGCGAGGGGTTATCTCGAAAGGACTATATTTCCGAGGTAGCCCCTTTTTATCCGGCACAACCAAACGACGATTTTCTGCTCCGAAATTTACAGACGCCGCTTGGGCGGCGCGCCACCACGGCATGAGAGGAGACGAGCGATGCGTCCGCAAGACGGGATCATCAAAATCAAAGGGATCGGGGAAAAAACAGCCCAGAGCTTTGGACGGGCCGGGATTGCCACGGTGGAGGATCTGCTGCTGTATTTCCCGCGCGGTTATGAGGAATACAAAGCGCCCGAGCCGATCGCTTCCTTAAAAGAAGGCGGTCCGGCGGTCGTCTGCGGGGCGCTGGCCGGCGATGCCCGTGTGCGGCGGGCCGGACGAATGCAGATCGTGGATGCGGTGATCCGCGATGAGAGCGGGAGCCTGAAGGCGACCTGGTTTAATATGCTGTATCTGCGCAATGCCCTGCAGGCCGGACGGCGCTATGTTTTTAAGGGAAAGCTGGCGGTTAGCCGTTTCGGAACCACACTTGAACAGCCGATCCTCTACACACCGGAAAACTATGCCCGGCTGGTCGGAACGATGCAGCCGATTTACAGCCTGACAGGCGGCTTAACCGGACGGATGGTCGGCAAGGCCGTGCAGGAGGCCCTGCAGGCGCTGCCGGAGCTCCCCGAATATCTGCCGGCAGGCCTGCGCCGCGAATATCGGCTGGCGGAATACAATTACGCGTTGCGCACCATTCATTTTCCGCCGGATGCGACGGAGCTGACCGTCGCCAGACGCCGTCTGGTGTTTGACGAGTTTTTTCTCTTTATCCTGGCCGTGCGCTATCTGCGCGACACCAACGAAACGCAGCCGAACGGCTGCCGTATCGAGCCGTCGCCCGAGGTGGAGCGGTTTATAGAACGCCTGCCGTTTCCCATGACAGGGGCGCAGCGGCGGACCTATGAAGAGATACGCGCCGATTTGTGCGGGCCGAAATTGATGAACCGCCTGGTACAGGGGGATGTCGGCTCCGGCAAGACGATCGTAGCGCTTTTAGCCCTCCTACAGATGGCCTTAAGCGGCTGGCAGGGCGTTTTGATGGCGCCGACCGAGGTGCTGGCCAGGCAGCATTATGAGACAGTCACGCGCTTTTTAGAGCAGGGCGGTCTTTCGCTGCGCGTGGAGCTTTTAACCGGTTCCATGACGGCGAAGGAGAAGCGGCTCGCCTATGAAAGGATCGCGTCCCATCAGGCGGACCTCGTTATCGGCACGCACGCGGTGATCCAGGATAAGGTACGCTTTGCACGCCTCGGTCTGGTCATCACGGACGAGCAGCACCGCTTCGGCGTGCGCCAGCGGGAGACGCTGATTGCCAAGGGAGAGGAGAGCGCGCATATTCCGCATGTGCTGGTGATGAGCGCGACGCCGATACCGCGGACACTGGCGATTATCCTCTACGGGGATCTCGATATTTCCGTGATTGACGAGAAGCCGGCCAACCGTCTGCCGGTCAAAAACTGCGTGATCGGCGGCGAGCGCCGTAAAAAAGCCTATGAGTTTCTGGCCGGCCGGATAAAAGAAGGACGCCAGGCCTACGTGATCTGCCCGATGGTGGAGGACAGCGGCCTCATGGAGGGCGAGAATGTAAAGGATTACGCGCAGAAGCTTACACAGGAGTTGCCGCCCTCGATTACCATCGGTACGCTCCACGGCCGCATGAAGCCGGCCGAAAAAAATCGCGTAATGGAGGAGTTTGCCGACGGCCGGCTTCAGGTTCTGGTGTCTACGACGGTGGTCGAGGTCGGAGTGGACGTGCCCAATGCCACGGTGATGCTGATTGAAAATGCCGAGCGCTTCGGCCTGGCCCAGCTGCATCAGCTGCGGGGGCGGATCGGGCGCGGCGAGCACCAGTCGTACTGCATTTTTATCAATGGCTCCGATGCCTCCAAAATCAAACGCCTGGAGATTTTAAACCGCACGAACGACGGGTTTGAGATTGCTTCGGAGGATCTGAAACTGCGCGGCCCCGGCGACCTGTTCGGACTGCGCCAGAGCGGCCTTTTAGACTTTACGCTGGGGGATATCTACACCGACGCAGGGATCCTGAAGGAAGCCGCGCAGGCCGCCGAGCGGATCCTCGCAGAAGATTATCGATTGGAGAAAGAGGAAAACCAGCCGTTAAAAAAGAAATTCAAAAGCTACATGGATCAAAAATTAGAAAAGCTATCCTTATAATAATACCAAAGGAGAAAGTCATGTTAAAAGAATTCAAAGAATTTGCCATCAAAGGAAACATGCTGGACATGGCGGTCGGCGTTATCATCGGCGGGGCCTTCAGCAATCTTGTCACGGCGCTGGTAAACAGCGTCATCATGCCGCTCCTAAGCGTCTTTACCGGCAAGCTCGATTTCAGCCAGCTTTTTATCGCCATGGACGGACAAGCCTATCCGACGCTGGCGGACGCGGAAGCCGCCGGCGCGTCGGTCGTAGCCTACGGCAGCTTTATCAGCCAGGTGCTAAACTTCCTGATTATGGCGTTTGTCGTGTTTTTATTTGTAAAGACCATGAATAAGATGCGCGATCACAATAAACAGCCGGAGGCGGCGCCCGCGCCGACGACGAAAAAATGCCCGTTCTGCCTGTCGGAGATTCCGCTGCAGGCGAGCCGTTGTCCGCACTGTACCTCGGATCTAAGCGAAGCTTCGGCCGCGGCCGAAGGGACGACGCCGGCCGAGGCCTAACCGCGCCGAAACGTGATTTCGTAAAAACAGCCTGCCCGCCAAAATAAAACCATAACTTGCCAGTGTATTATCGCGCCTCGGAGACATACTAGGATTGTAACAAGAAAAACATTTCAGAAAAGGAGGCGTTCTATTATGGCTACAAATTCTAGCACTGGTAGAATCGAGGTCCCTGAAGCAAAAGAAGCGATGGACCGGTTCAAAATGGAAGTTGCAAACGAGCTGAACGTACCGCTGACGAACGGTTACAACGGCAACCTGACTTCTGCTCAGAATGGTTCTGTAGGCGGTCACATGGTTAAGAAGATGATCGAAGCCCAGGAAAAGCAGATGGCTGGCAAGTAAGCTTGCAATAAAAGCAAAACAAAGAAAGGCGGGTTTATCGGTTTTTGCCGGTAGACCCGTCTTTTACGCGTAAGCAATGAGCAAGCGAAGCGAAATCGAGGTTAGCACTGCGGGCCACGCAGCAATCCAAATGAGCAGTGCGCCTGGGACCAATCATAAATAACGTATAAATTGCACATTTTTGTCCGCTTTCGCTTGTCAGATTTCCATTTTCATACTATAATAGAGAAAATATGCAGGAGGTTCCTATGAGAGTGATTGCAGGGACGGCCCGCAGCCTGCCATTAAAAACCGTCGAAGGGATGGAGACCAGGCCTACGACAGACCGGATCAAGGAGACGCTTTTCAATATGCTGAACAGCCGCATTCCCGGCTGCCGCTTTTTGGATTTGTTTGCCGGCAGCGGCGCAATCGGCATAGAAGCTTTGAGCCGGGGAGCGGCGCAGGCCGTTTTTGTGGAAAAAAACGAGCGTGCGCTTCGTTGCATTCGCGAAAATCTCGCCTTTACCCATCTAAGCGAACGCGGACTTGTGCAGGCCGGCGATGTGCTTTTCGCCCTTTCCGTTTTGGAACAGGAAGCGGCCGGCCCCTTTGATCTTGTATGTATGGATCCGCCCTACGGGGAGGGCTGGGAGCGGCCGGTGTGCGAGAAGCTTGCCGGCGGCCGGCTGATCGACGAGGATTCGTGCGTGATCGTCGAGGCAGCGCTTTCTACGGACTTTTCCTGGACAAAGGATATAGGGCTGGCAATACAAAAAGAGAAAAAGTATAAGACGAATAAGCATGTGTGGCTCAGGAAGGAACAGAAATGAGAGTAGCGGTATATCCTGGCAGCTTTGACCCGATCACACTGGGACATTTAAACATCATCGAACGGGCGGCCGCGACGGTGGACCGGCTGATTGTAGGCGTTTTAAACAACCAGGCGAAAACCCCCCTATTTGACGTATCCGAGCGGGTAGCGATGATCGAAGAAGCGACGAGTGCCCTGGCCAATGTGACGGCGCAGCCGTTTGCGGGGCTGACGATCGACTTTGCCAGGCAAAACGGCGCGCAGTTTATCGTACGCGGCCTGCGGGCGATCACGGATTTTGAGTATGAGCTGCAGCTGGCCCAGACGAACCGGATCATGGCTCCGGAAATTGACACCATTTTCTTTACGACCGAATTAAAATATGCCTATTTAAGCTCCAGCACGGTAAAAGAGGTAGCCCGCTTTGGCGGCGAAATCGAGTACTTCCTTCCTCCGTCTGTGGCGGCCCGGGTGTATGAAAAGTACCCGACGCAAAAAAATATCAAAAAAATAGCGGAGGCATCGCATGAGCAGAATTGAACAGTTGATCAGTGAAATTGAGGCGTACATAGAAGGCTGTAAGCCGCAGCCCTTTTCCAGCAACAAAAAAATTGTTGTGGACAAGGACGAGATTGAGGAGCTTTTGGCAGAGCTGCGCCTGAGCACACCGGAGGAGATAAAGAAATACCAGAAGATTATTAGCAATAAAGAAGCGATCCTCTCGGATGCCAGCCGCCAGGCGGATATGATGCTGGCGCAGGCGTCCAAGCAGACCAAGGAGCTGCTTGACGAGCATGAGATTATCCAGCAGGCCTACGCGAAGGCCGACGAGCTGGTACGCTCGGCCACGGTGCAGGGGCAGCAGATCATCGACCAGGCGGCGAAGGAGGCCAACGCGTACCGCCAGAGCGCCGTCCGCTATACCGACGAGATGCTAAAGAGCCTGCAGGATATCATCACGCATACGATGGACGGGGCCAAGAGCCGCTTCGAGAGCTTCAGCCATTCCCTGGAATCCAGCTACCAGATTGTCTCGGCCAATCGCCAGGAGCTGTACGGCGGGGCGCAGGAGGAGGTAGCGCCGGCCGAAGAACAGCGGCCATGAGCCGGCTTTATCCGGACAAAGGCAGGAGCGCCCGCTGAAAAAGCAGACAGATCAGCACAATGGCAGACGCCAGCCCGCCTTGCAGAAGCTTCCACAGAAAGTACCGGCCGGTCGAAAGGCCGGAGCCTTTGAGGACATTGGCAGTCTGAGCGAAACCGGACAGCCCGCCAAAGACCGTGACACCGCAGCAGAGAGCGGCGGCCCGGGGAAGCGGCCAGCAGGCCGCGATCTGCCGACTGCCGGTTGTCATTTCCACGAACCCCATGAAAACGCTTTGCAGGGCCGGCCCGGGAAACGGCAGCTTTTGAATCCAGGCTTCCAGAACCGAAAAAAGCATCATATAACCACCGATTTTTACCATTACCTCAAAGCTGGTCATCATGGAGGTCTCCAGCAGCGAAAGAGGAGAGGGATCGGTGGTTTTTTGCGCGGCTTCTGCCGGGCGGGGCCGTATGCCGGTCGGTGCAAAAGAGACGCTTTGCCGGGCGCGGTACAGGACGCTTACGAAAAAGGCGGAAACGTAAACGCCGGCCAGCAGGACGGCGGCCCAGGCAAAGGGGCGGTCCGTGCCGGAGAGCAGGCTCGCGCCTAAAAAGCCGATGATAAACATCGGGCTTGGCTGGTTACAGAACGACAAAAGATAGTCGGCCTCTTCTTTGGCAATCCGCCCCTCGGACAAAAGCGAGGCCGTCGTCTTAGCGCCCATGGGATAACCGCAAAGAAAGCCGATCAGCACGGCATAAGCGCCGTCGATACTGACGCCAAACAAAAACCGCAGGGGGCGGTCGGCCAGGCGGCTTATATAGCGGTCGGCGCGGATGCGGATCAGATAGTCGGCGAGAATCATCGCCGGAAGCAGGGTCGGCAGGACCGTCTGAAACCACAAAAGCAGCCCGGTTTTGCTGCCGGAGAGGGTATCGGCCGGAAAGAGCAGGATCAGGGCGAAAAAAAGGATCGATAATAAACGGATTCCGATGGTTTTCATACCACAATATATTGATTTTTTTGGACAGATATGCCAGAATAATAAGAGTATGCCTGCGCCCTTTTCCGGACGCATGCAAAGGTACGATCAAACGCCCATAAGGAAAGGAAAATGAAAAATGGAGAGACGATTAGCCGGCTGCAAGCCGGAACGAGTATTTTATTATTTTGAGGAGCTGTGCCGGATCCCGCACGGCTCGGGCAATACCGGCGCCCTCAGCGATTACTGCGCGGCGTTTGCCAGGGAGCGCGGGCTGCGCGTGATTCAGGACGAGGTCGGCAACGTAATCATTTTCAAACCGGCGACCGCCGGCTATGAGAGCGCGCCGGCCGTGATCCTTCAGGGACATCTGGACATGGTGGCGGAGCAGACGCCGGGTTCGTCCCATGATTTTTTAAAGGACGGCTTGGATCTGTTTGTGGAGGACGGCTGGGTCGGAGCCCGGGATACGACGCTGGGCGGCGATGACGGCATTGCCATTGCCTATGCGCTGGCGATTCTGGAGTCCGATACGCTGCCGCATCCGGCATTGGAGTGCGTATTTACGGTAGAGGAGGAAACCGGCATGGACGGCGCGCAGGCGCTTGACCCCTCCGTGCTTTCGGCCCGCCGTATGATAAACCTGGATTCCGAGGATGAAGGAATTGTCCTGGCCAGCTGTGCCGGCGGCCTGCGCAAAAACTGCACGCTGCCGGTGGAGCGCGCTCCATGGGGGGGAGTACGCTTCCATCTGGAGGTGACGGGCCTAAAGGGCGGCCACAGCGGAGCCGAGATTCATACCGACCGAGGAAACGCCGTGCTCTTGATGGGCCGCTTGCTCTATGAAATCAGCCGTGAGGTGCCGATCGTGCTCTGCGCGATGAAGGGCGGCCTGAAGGACAATGCGATCCCGCGCCTGTGCACGGCGGATGTGCTGGCAAAGGAAGGCGGGGAGGCACGGCTTCTGGAGATTGCCGCGGCCGTAGAGCGGGAGCTTAAGGGTGAGTACGAGGTACAGGACCCGGGAGTAAGGGTCGTATGCGAAAACCGCGGTCCGGCACAGGAAAACGCGGTGACGCCGGCCGGGACGACGCGGATTCTCTTCCTTTTGAATAATTGCCCGAACGGCGTGCAGGCGATGAGCCATCATATCGAGGGCCTGGTGGAGACGTCTCTGAACCTGGGGGTGATGGAGCTTTTGGACGATGCGTTTATCGCGCATTTTTCGATCCGCAGCTCGGTGCGCTCCCGCAAATACGCGCTGTGCCGAAAGCTGGAATTTCTGTGCGAGCTCTTAGGCGGCGAGGCGGAGTCGACTTCCGAATATCCCGAATGGGCGTTTCGCAGCGAATCGCCTCTGCGGACCGTGCTCTGTGAGGCATACCAGGAGCTGACCGGCAAAGAGATGCAGGTGCAGGCGATTCACGCGGGTCTGGAGTGCGGTTTGTTTGACGATAAGATGCCCGGCATGGACATGGTTTCCATCGGGCCGGATATGCGGGACATCCATACCACGGCGGAACGGCTGTCGGTAGCATCGGTGGAGCGGACCTGGGAGCTTCTGTGCGAGGTTTTGAAGCGGCTTTCCTGATTGCATAAATAAGCCTGGACGTATTCGCATATATTGGATAGGAAGCGGATTAGGACGGTGCTTTTGTGAGGCGAGGAAAACACAGGCGAAGGAAGTTCGTATTGGCGGTCCTTGTGCTGGGGCTGGTGATCGTGTATATGGACCGGTTTCTGCACGAGCCGGCACGTGGGCCGCAGACGACGGAAAATCGAAGGCAGGGAAGCGGCGGACAATACGGGGAAGCAGAGACTGGCCCGGGGATACGGGGGCTGAGCGACGAAGCGGTGCGCGCGATGGATTTTGGTCGGGAGGGCTTTGCCGGAGCGCTTTCATGGGCGAACGAGTGCGGCGAGGAGCCCGGCGAGGCGCTGGCGGTCTTTATGAGCGGCCTTCGCTACAGCTTAAGCGGCATGAACGATCGAAGCTTTTCCCGGCAAGGGTATGAACGGCTAAAGGAGAAGCGAGACGAGCAGCTGTCCGGTGAGGATGGCGAAGCCCTGCTACAGTACTATGAAGAAACCCGGCGGATTTACAGCGGCCTGGCGGCCGATCTGCAGGTCTTTCCGGTCCCCCGTAATACGGACGCCTCCTGTGCCTTTGTGCACTTTGGCAACGACTGGGGCAATCCCCGTACCTTCGGCGGCGACCGGCGGCACGAGGGCTGCGATATTATGGGGGACTGCTATGAGGACGGCACGTATCCGGTGCTCAGCATGACCGACGGAGTCGTGGAACAGCTGGGCTGGCTGAAGCTGGGCGGCTGGCGCATCGGGATTCGCAGCGACAGCGGCATTTATTATTATTATGCGCACCTGGCGTCCTATGCGGACGGAATCGAGAAGGGAGACCGGGTGCAGGCCGGCCAGGTGCTGGGACAGATGGGCTCGACCGGTTACAGTACCATAGAAGGTACGAGCGGGAAGTTTGCCGTGCATCTGCATGTGGGAATTTACGTGACGACAGAAGAGCAGGAGGAGTGGAGCGTGAATCCCTACTACCTGATGCGCTACCTGGAAAACGGGCATGTTCTGACGCAGGAATATCCGTTTCAGAAACCGTCCGATGAAAACGGCGGCTGAACAAGGAAAAGGAGAATGAGAGCGGGACGTCGAACGGAGGCAGCACGGGCGGCGCGCTTTTACAGAGAGGAGACAGCAATGGAATTATATGCCTGGCGGGAGAAATTGGCTCCCTATGAATTAGCGGTAGAAGAACTGGTGATTAAATTCCGCCGCATGATGAGCGATTACCGGGCCGCCGGGCGGTACTCGCCGATTGAGCAGGTCACCGGACGGGTAAAGACGATTGCCAGCATGCTGGACAAGGCAAACCGCAAAGGGGTTGAGCTGGAAGAAATCGAAGAGAAGATCGACGATATTGCCGGTATCCGTATTATCTGCCAGTTTGAGGAGGATATCCATTCGGTGGTGAAAATCATCCGGCAGATGACGGATCTGGAGATTGCCAGCGAGAACGATTATATATCGCATCCCAAAGAGAGCGGCTACCGCAGCTACCATGTCAATGTGCTGTACCATGTACAGACGATTTACGGCCATCGGCGGATCAAGGCGGAAATTCAGATCCGTACCCTGGCGATGAATTTCTGGTCGATTATCGAACACTCGCTGCAGTACAAATACAACGGGGCGATTCCGCAGGAAGTGGGCAACCGCCTGTGGGCCTCGGCCCGTGCCGTGCAGCAGCTGGATTTGGAGATGGCGTCGATCCGCGGCGACGTTATGGAGAGCCAGAGCCTGTTCCGCCAGGATTCCGGCAATGTGGCGGATATTCTGAATAACCTGCAGAATCTGTATCGAGT
Organism: uncultured Lachnospiraceae bacterium; assembly: GCA_947650845.1. Taxonomy (GTDB): domain Bacteria; phylum Bacillota; class Clostridia; order Lachnospirales; family Lachnospiraceae; genus RGIG7193. The sequence goes on along the minus strand of CANSWW010000047.1, from coordinate 1,572 downwards.
GGCAGATAAGGATGCCGTGCTGTGCATCCAGCGGGAATTTTATGAGGTCTACCGGCAGGGCGATAAGGAGGAGCTGCGGGAATTCGGACGTAAGCTGGACAAGCTGGCGGCCCAAAAAGGAGCGCAGAAGCTGCGGTACTGAGAACGACGTCCTGAGAACACGGACAAGAAAGGGGAGCCCGATGGAACTGCCGCGGGAGTTTACAGAACAGATGAAAGGGGAGCTGGGCACGGAGTATCCGGCGTTTGTTGCTGCCTATGAGCAGCCGGCCTGGCGCGGCCTTCGGCTTAACAGAGCGAAGCGGTTTGACAGGGAAAAAGACGCCGGAAAGGAAGCGGGGTTTGCCGACATTGCCGTCTCAGGAGAGCCGGTCCCCTGGTGCGCGCGCGGGCGCTGCCTTTCCGAGGAGGAGGCCGACCGTTTAGCGCCCGGAAAGCATCCGCTCTATTTTGCGGGAGCTTATTATATCCAGGAGCCGAGCGCGATGCTGCCGGCTGAGCTTTTGGAGGTGCGTCCCGGCGAGCGAGTGCTAGATCTCTGCGCCGCGCCCGGCGGCAAATCCACTCAGTTGATCGACGCGATGAACGATTGCGGCCTGCTGGTATCGAACGATATCAGCGCTTCCCGCGGACGGGCGATCGTAAAAAATCTGGAACGCTTTGGCGTCCGGCGCTTTTTGGTGACGGCAGAGGAGCCAAAGCGGCTGGCGGAAGCCTTTCCGGCGTTTTTTGATAAAATCCTGGTGGACGCGCCCTGTTCCGGCGAGGGGATGTTTCGTCGGGAGCCGTCCATGTGCCGTCAGTGGCAGGAAAAGGGGCCGGATTTCTATCAGCCCCTGCAAAGAGAAATCCTCGCCCAGGCGCTAAAGCTTCTGCGCCCCGGCGGCCGCCTGGTCTACTCGACATGTACGTTTAATCGGCAGGAGGATGAGGAAAACGCGGCCTGGCTCGCACAAACGATTCCGGGCCTGCGGTGCATAGAGGAGAAAAAGCTGTGGCCGCATCGCTGCCGGGGCGAGGGGCAGTACGCGGCGCTTTTTGAATGGGACGCCGAAGGAAGGGGATCGTCGGAGGCTGTGCCGTCCACAGAGTTCGAAGCCGGTGCATTTGCCGGCCATGCCGTCTCCCACGCGGGCAAGGACGGCGCGCACTCCGGCGACCGCCCGGCCCTGCCCGGCTTTTTTAGCCGGGAACAAAAGGAGGCCGCACAGCGCTTTTTTTCCCTGACAAGCGGCTGCGACTGGCAGACGGAGAATTGGTGCGAACAAAAGGGCCGGCTCTATGAGCTGCCGATTCATAAACCGGAGCTGAAAGGCCTGCGGTTTTTACGGACCGGACTTTTGCTCGGCGAATGTAAAAAGAACCGCTTTGAGCCTTCACAGGCGCTTGCGATGGCTTTAAAGAAGGAGCAGTTTGCCAATACGGTGGATTTTGCTCCCGGGGATGAGCGGGTGCTCCGCTATCTGAAGGGAGAAACGATAGAAGCTTCGGGGGCGGAGCTTCGGGGCGGAGCGGGCTGGTGTTTGGTATTGTGCGGCGGCCTGCCGCTTGGATGGGCCAAGCGGACGGAGG
>CANSWW010000046.1 GCA_947650845.1 uncultured Lachnospiraceae bacterium | reverse complement strand
CGGCTCACTTTTACCATCCCGTCGTCACGCATAAAACGCTTAATTTCCCCGCTTGCATGTTACCTGTTGTTTTTTTCAATACAATAAACATTTTTGTATTGTCTAATTCTTTTTCCACATTAAAATTATCAAAAAATAATCGTTCGCTTTCAAGACTGTATTTTTCCAGAAATTCCTTTCGCAGCTCTTTGTATTTCTTCATCTGCATTGCCAACCGATCTGGCAACCGAATTCTATAATGATTAATTATTAAATCGTTTAATGAGTCATTATAATCTTTTATTTTTAATTTTCGAATGGCATCATTTTTTAATCCATAAAGTAAAACAAACTTTACAATCAAAGCGGATATATAGTTCGAATAAATACCCTTCTTCTACTTTTATTGTAACATGCTTTTGGAATTTCTGCTACACCATCGTTTTAAAAAATCCAACAGAGTAGCTATTTCTTCTCGCCGGACTTTTCGGGTTATACAAATTTTGAAGAGCGACTGCATAATACAGCCGCTCTTCTTCTTTATCGCCACTTTCCAAACTCAATGCTCCAACATATTCTCCAAAAATATCCCATACCCCTTCGTAGAATCCTGCACAAACACATGCGTCACCGCCCCTACCATCTTCCCATTCTGAATAATGGGCGAACCGCTCATCCCCTGCACAATCCCCCCCGTCAGCGCCAACAGCTCCGGATCCGTGACCTCGATCACCATCCCTTTATTGCTGCGGTTCGTCAAATCAATCCGCACAATCTGGATTCCAAAATCCCGGACATCCCCATCCACACAACAGCGGATCACCGCCGGGCCGATCGACACGTCCTGCTTATACCCGACCGGCAAACACTCCATCGAGCTAAACCGGCTGCGCGCCTGCTCGGACAGCTGGCCATAGATCCCGCAGTCCGTATTTTCATAGATTTCCCCCAGACGGCTCCCTTCGCTGTAATTGATTATGCCCGCCAGTGAGCCGGGCGTACCCATTGACCCGCGGGTAATGGATCGAATGGTCGCGTCATACAGGGTGCCTCCCTCGTCCTCAATCAACAGCCCGGTATCGGTATCGCTGATCCCATGCCCCAGCGCGCCGAAGCGCCCCTGCATATCGACATACGAAAGCGTACCGATCCCCTGCGTGTCGTCACGTACCCAAATCCCCGCTTTATATTCGCCGGACGCCGTCTCTACGACAGGCACCTTCACCTCCAGCTCTTCCCCGTTTCGCCGGATCGTCAGCACCACATCGTCGCCGCCCGACGCACAGATCGCGTCTACCAGCGCCTCCTTGTCCGGCACCGCGCGTCCGTCCACCGCCAGGATGTAGTCGCCGGAATGCACAATCCCGCCGGCCGGTTCTGCGGTCGCCCCGTTCCTTCCGGTGACCGGGCCGGTTCCGACAATTAAAATCCCGTCCGTCTCCAGATAAATCCCCACCGGACAGCCGCAGGGCACGACCATCTCACTGTCAACGACCTGCACCTCGATATCCTGGAAATGAAAGAGCCCAAACAGGTTCAGTTCCAGCGCATACTGCCCCAGCTCCTCCGAATACAGCGAAAATCCCTCGTCGAGCGCCACATGGATCTGATCCGACGGGATGTTGGACGCATCGCTGAGCGTCACCTCCCGGTCCGGGGCCAGGAGCGTGGCCATGATCGGCAGCTGGAAGGAAATCTCGCTCTCCTCTCCGCGCACGACCCGCACTTTTTCAGGAATCATCCGTTTTGCATAATAAATTGTAAAGAAACCGGTAAAAATAAGACTAACAATTAAAACATGAATCAAAAACCTACGCAATGCTTTTTTTCGGGACATAAAAAACCTCCGCATCTAACAGAAAATATCCCTGTTAGTATGCGGAGATTTCCGAAAAACACACATCATTTTTTTGTCCGGTTTGCCAATTCCTTCATCTCTTTTGCGTGCCGATAAACCGTGTCGGTCATCTGCGCGCCGCCGGTCAAGCGCGCCAGCTCTTTAATAGAAGCTTCTTCATCAAGCCGATACACGTTGGTAGCCGTCTTTCCTTTGGCTACGCCTTTTTCGATCAAAAAATGCTGATCGGCCATCGCCGCGATCTGCGCCAGATGCGTAATGCACAAAACCTGGTGCGAGCGTCCGATTCCCGACAGCTTTTCCGCCACCTTCTGAGCCGTGCGGCCGCTGATGCCGGTGTCGATCTCGTCAAAAATCAGCGTCGGAATGTCATCCGTGTCCGCCAATACCGACTTGATCGCCAACATAATCCGCGACAGCTCACCGCCGGACGCCACTTCTCCCAAAGGCCGCAGCTCCTCGCCCGGATTGGTCGAAATCAAAAATTCGACTTCGTCGTAGCCGTTTTTATGATATTCAGGCAAGCGTTTGAAATCCATCGCCACCTGCACGTCCAGGAAATTTAAGTCAATCAAGGCCGCGCGGATCGCCTCCACGAGCTTCAGAGCCTCGGTGCGGCGGATTTTGGACAGCTCTTCGCACTGGCCGGCCAGCTCCTCCTCCGCTTCCTCACACTCCCGGCGGGCGCTCTCGCGGCGTTTGTCATACTGCTCCAGCTCTTCCGCCCGCTCTTTCTTTTCTTGGTAGCACTCCATGACCGCCTCATAAGAGGCCCCGTACTTTGCCTGCAGGCCGCGGATCAAATCCAATCGTTCCTCGATCTCGTGAAGCTCCTGCGGGTCAAACGACAATTCCTCGATATAGTCGCTGATCTGTCGCCCTAAATCGCTTAACAGGCTGTCTACCTGGAACAGCTGTTCCTGCATATCCGCCAGCTCCTCGTCATACTCCGCGATCTGCGCCATCTCCCGGGCCGCCGTGCCGATTTTCTCGCCGGCCGATTCCTCGGCTTCGGAGTCTACGATCTGGTAGACCCGGTTCATGCCCTCGACAATTTTACGGGCGTTCGCCATCCTCCGGTAACGAGCGGCCAGCTCTTCCTCCTCGCCGGGCTTTAGGCCCGCGTTTTCGATCTCCTGCATTTCATAACGGCAGAAATCCAGTTCCCGCCGTCTGGCCTCTTCATCCAGTGTAAACGAATCCGCCTCCTTTTTCAGGCGGCTGTACTGTTCGTAACTGCGCGCCAGCTCTTTTCGCAGTTTGCCGGTCTGGCTGCGGGTAAATTCGTCCAGGATCATCAGATGTTTCGTTTTTTGCAGCAGCGACTGATGCTCGTGCTGGCCGTGGATATCGATCAGCAGGCCGGTAGCCTGGCGCACCATGGCCTGCGTGACCGTGATGCCGTTCATCTTGCAGATGCTGCGGCTGCCTGAGAGACGACGGCTGACAATCAGCTGGCCATCCTCTTCGATCGGAATATCCATCCCGGCCAGTACCGCCCGCTTCTCTTTTTCCGGTATGTAAAACACCAGCTCCACCATTGCGTAGTCCGCCCCGTTGCGCACCGCCCCCCGGGGCGCTTTCCCGCCCAGGGCCGCCGTCACCGCGTCAATAAGGATCGACTTGCCGGCGCCGGTCTCGCCGGTTAAAATCTGTACGCCCTCTCCCAGCGACAATTCGGCCTCGTCAATCAGCGCAAAATTTTTTACATGAATACTCTCAAGCATGAAATCCCTCCCATCCTGGCCTGCGGCCGGATCGTTTTTTGAAGCCGCCGCTTAAAGATATGCCTCTTTTAGATTTGCCGTTTTTCTTACCGACCGACTACAAAATCGCGCGGATTTTGTCCATCAGGGCCCGTGTCTCCTCGACGCTGGCGATCGCGCACATGATCGTATCGTCGCCGGCGATGCTGCCCACGATTTCCGTAAAATTCATGGCGTCCAAAGCCGCCGCCACGCTGCCGGCCATCCCGGAGACCGTGCGCAGGACGAGGATATTCTGGGCCATCGCCATCGACACAAAGCCGGCGCGGAACGCGTCCATATATCGGTTGGACGCCACTTCTTCCTCCTTGCCGGGAATCGCCGCGTATTTCTGGCGGCCGCCCTCTCCCGGCGCCTTAAACAAATGCAGCTCCCGGATATCCCGCGACACGGTCGCCTGCGTTACCCGGAACCCCTCGGCATTGAGCCGGTCGGCCAGCTCCTCCTGAGTGGTAATCTCCTGCTTTGCTATCAGTTCCAGGATTTTGTCCTGTCGTCGCCCCTTCATTCCTTCCTCCTCTAACCCATTTTCATGCGCAGAGCTTCCAAAAAGCTCAATTTATTATATTTGACCAGACGGATCGTCTCCTGCGACCGGCAGATCCGGATACGGTCGCCCGGCCGTAAGGACATGGCTTCGTTTCCGTCCAGGCTCACCAGACTGTCGATATTTCGACGAGACGGATGCTCCACCATTACCAGCTCCACCACCGAGTCTGATTCCAGCACGATGCTGCGACTGATCAAGGTATGCGGCGACACCGGCGTAAGTACCAGCAGGGATGCCGTCGGGTGCACGACCGGACCGCCCGCCGACAGATTGTACGCCGTAGAGCCGGTCGGGCTTGCAATCACCATGCCGTCGGCCTGATACGTCGTTAAGTACTCCCCGTTTACATATACCTGAAAATGCATGACCGTCAGCCCCCTGCTGCCGATCACAATGTCGTTAAGCGCTGCGTCCTCGAATACCGTCCGCCCGTCCCTGAGCACCTGTCCGAACAGCATCATCCGCTGCTCCGTCTCCACCGGCCCCACGATCAGCTGCCCGAGCGCGTCCTCCACGTGCTCGCGGTCCACCTCGGCCAGATAGCCAAGCGTCCCCATATTGATGCCCAAAAACGGCAGCCCAAATCCGCGCAGGTCGCGGACAGCCTGCAAAAGCGTCCCGTCGCCGCCAAATACCAGCACACACTCCGTCTCGTTTGTAATCTCCCGCGTACAGACGCATCCCTGACCGGTCAGCCATTCCTCTACGCGTTTCGCCAGTTCCACCGCGTCGCTTTTATCGCGGTTCGCTATCAAATAAAAGTGCCTCATAACGTCTCATGCGCTTTCTTTACAATTTCTTCGATCGTTGACAGCGCCAGGGGGGCTGTGCCCGCCTGCCCTTGCTTTTTCAAATGCAACAGGTATTCGATATTCCCCTCCGGCCCCTTGATCGGAGAAAAGTCAAGCGCCAGGATGGCAAACCCCAGCCCGGCCGCAAAGGCCGCTACGCGATCGATGACCTCCCTGTGGACGGCCGGCTCCCGCACCACGCCCTTCTTACCCACTTTCTCGCGCCCGGCCTCAAACTGCGGCTTCACCAGGCAGACCACCTGACCCTCGTCTGTCAGCAACGCCTTTACCGGCTCCAGCACCTTCGTTAGAGAGATAAAGGAGACATCAATTGAGACAAAAGAAACCGGCTCCCCGATATCCTCCGGCTTCACATAGCGGATGTTGGTCTTTTCCATGCAGACCACGCGCGCATCGCCGCGCAGCTTCCAATCCAGCTGCCCCCGGCCCACATCGACGGAGTAGACCTTCCTGGCCCCGTTTTGCAGCATACAGTCCGTAAAACCGCCGGTTGACGCGCCGACATCCATGCAGGTTAAATCCAGCAGGCACAGGGAGAAGCACTTCATGGCTTTCTCCAGCTTCAATCCGCCCCGGCTGACATACGGCAGCACCGCCCCCCGTACCTCGATGGGGGCTTCCGCGGGAAACAGGCTTCCGGCCTTGTCCTCCTTCTGGCCGTCCACATAGACGATTCCTTCCATAATCATGGCTTTCGCCTTTTCCCGCGACGTTGCCAGCCCGCGGTTTAAAAGCAATACGTCCAAACGTTCTTTCTTTGGCATACGTTTTATTTCTTTCTATAGGTCATTTCTTTCTGTGAATCAGGCTGACAAACAGCTCCTCAAGGTACTCGTTTCTTTGCGGCAGCTTCCTAAGCGTGTCAAGCGCCCGTGCCGACAGGCTCTCGACCTGTTCCCTGGCTTTTTCCATGCCGTAAAGTGTCACGTACGTCGTTTTGTTGTTTTTCGCGTCGCTGCCGATCGGCTTTCCCAGCACCTCGGCCGTACTCGTCACATCGAGGATATCGTCCTGGATCTGAAACGCCACGCCCACATCGCAGGCTACCCGCTCCACGGCCGCCACCTCCTTCGCGCCGGCCCCCGCTAAGACCGCGCCGATCATCATCGACGCTTCCAGAAGCGCCCCTGTTTTCAGTCGATAGATAAAATCGAGCTGCCCGGCCGACATCGGCTTGTCCGTCAGCTCCACATCCACGGTCTGGCCGCCGATCATCCCGTAAATGCCGGTCTTTTGCGCCAGAATCCCGATCGCCTGTCCCACCCGTCCCGGGTCGCGGCTCATCGCAAAGGCTTTGGCCGCCGTCTCAAACGCGTAGATCATCAGGGCATCACCGGCCAGGATCGCCATATCCTCCCCATAGACGACCCAGGTCGTCTTGCGGCCGCGGCGGTATTCGTCCGCGTCCATGGCCGGCAGGTCATCGTGCACCAGAGAGGAGCTGTGAATCATCTCCATCGCCGCCATAAAAGGCTCGATCTCCTTTCCGCCCCCGCCGAACAGACGATATGTCTCCTGCATAATCATCGGCCGCAGCCGTTTGCCGCCGGCCAGGACGCTGTAATTCATCGATTCAAAAATCGTTTTCTGAAGTCCCTCTTCCTTTGGCAGGTAGTCGGCCAGAATCTTCTCGATCCGTTCCGCCCGTTTTTTCATCTCTTCGTTAAAGTTCATAGTCGTCCCCGCTTTCCCGGATTACCAGACATTGTTTCTCGACCTTATCAATCTTTGCGTTGCACCAGCGGACTAATTCCATCCCGTCTGCGTAGAGGGCAAAGGCCTCCTCCAGACTCCGGCTGCCGCCGTCCAAATCCGCCAATATCTCATTCAGCTGCGCAAGCGCTTCCTCCAGCGTAATCTCCTGCATTGAAGCCGTCTGCTTTGCCGATTTGATCTCTTCCATCCTTGCTTTCATCCTTCCTGCCGCTCAAACCGGCCAGCGCCGTTTCCAGGACGCGCACTCCCAGACGGCCATCCTTTAAGGTAACCTGCAGCTCGTCCCCCGGCCGTACCGCTGCGGCCGACAAGACGCCATGCCCTGCCGCGTCCGACACAAACGCATACCCGCCGCTTAAGCGCCGCAGGGGACTCAGCCCGTCCAGTCGGGATACGGCCAGGGACAAGCGGTGGCGCTCCTGCAAAAGCCTTTGCCGCATCAGCGTTTCCAGCCGTTCTTCGGCCTCGCCGATTTCCTGGCGCATCCCGGCAATCCGATATTCCGGCCGGTACAGCCGCAGGCTTAGCTCCAGACGCCGAAGCTTCTCCTTCTCCCGCTGCAGCCGTTCCCGCATGCGCTGGTTCAAAAGCTGCCGCTGTCTTTCCAGGCCGTCCATAAAGCCGTAATAATCAAATACCGCCAGCTCCGCCGCCGCCGAGGGGGTCGGCGCCCGCAGATCCGCTACGAAATCCGCGATCGTCGTATCCGTCTCATGCCCGACCGCCGAAATCACCGGCGTTTCACAGTCAAAAATGGCCTGTGCCACCACCTCTTCATTAAAAGCCCATAGGTCCTCGAACGAACCGCCGCCCCGCCCGACGATGATGCAATCCGGACGGCGCTCCTCCAGCACCCGAAGCCCCCAAGCCACGCTCTCGGCCGCTCCCTCGCCCTGCACCAGGGCCGGGTACAGAAGAATCTGCACATACGGATTGCGGCGGCGGGCAATGTTTATGATGTCGCGGATCGCCGCTCCCGTGGGGGCCGTCACGACGCCCAGCGTCCGCACAAACGCCGGGATCGGCCGTTTATACTCAGGGGCAAACATTCCCCGCTCCTCCAGGGTCTGTTTCAGCAGCACAAAACGCTGGTACAGATCCCCCACGCCGTCGAGACGGATTTCTTTCGCGTACAGCTGATAACGCCCGTCCCTCTCATACACATTCATCTGGCCCGTGACAAGCACCTTCTGGCCGTCCTGCATCGCAAAATTCAGCCCCTTGCGGTTTCCCGCAAAGAGTACCGCCGCCAGCGCGCCGCCCTCGTCCTTGAGCGTAAAATAAATGTGGCCGGAGGAGTGCGCCTTCAGATTGGAAACCTCTCCCCGGACGCATAGTCCCGACAGCAGGAAATCCTGGACAAACAGCCCTTTAATATAATGATTGACCTGCGTGACCGAATAAACTCTGCTTGTAGCCATATCTTAATCCACAAGGCGCGCCAGGATGCCGTTGACAAACCCCGGCGACTCGTCGCCGCCAAACTTGCGGGCCAGCTCCACCGCTTCGTTGATCGCCACCTTGGTGGGAATCTCTTCGTCGTATTCCATCTCATACAGCGCCAGGCGCAGCACCGTCACATCCACCTTACCCATACGCTTTGTTTTCCAGCCCTCGGCCGCCTCGTCAATCCGGGCATCCAGTTTTGCCGCCTTTTCGCAGACAGCCAGCGCCTTATCCATGAGCTTTTGCCTTTCCTCATCGCCCAGGGCCGTCTGCCCGTCGCGCGGTTTCAGAAAATCCAGATAGCGCTCCGCCTGCTCCTTCCATTCCTCTTCTGAAAAAAAGTCTCTGCGAAACAGGATCTTGAATACATGCTCCCTGGACTCACGCCTTGTCATAACACTTTATCCTCCCGTCTTGTGTACCCGCGCCCGGGCCTTTCACGCCGTAAAGAGGGCGTCTGTACAGACACCCTCTTTTTCGCATTTTTATCCGCGCTCTTATTTGGCCGGCTCCACATTTACGCCGGCAATCTTAACGTTCACATCCAAAACCGAAAAGCCCGTCATATTTTCGATCGCCGCTTTTACCCGCTCCTGCACCTTCGTGCATACGGACGGAATGCTGTACCCGTAATCCAGGTTTAACGCCAGGTTCACGGAAACCGAAGTGTCGAACACCTCGACCTTCACGCCCCGCGACAGGTTCTTCATCCCCAGCTTTCCCACCAGCTCGTTGGTCACATTGCCGGCCATCGAGGCGACGCCCTTGACCTCCGTCGCCGCCAGGCCCGCGATGATGGCGATCACCTCGTCGGCAATCTGTACTTCTCCTACCCGGTCTTTTTCATACACCGTATGGGTGCTTCTATTGGCCAATGCTTCACTCACAGCAATTACCTCCTATGTTCTTCCCAGATTTGCAGCCGCCGTCCGGCCGTCTGGCTGCCTTATCCTTTATTCTACCCAAATATGGGCGGTTTTGCAAGCAAAAAACATTTTTTCTTTAGTCCTCCATCTCCAGCAGCGTGATCACGATCCGGTCGGCGCTTACTTCGGTCTTGCGTTTGACGATATCCTCCACCTGCGCCCGCTCCGCGTCGCTCAAGCTCTGGCGGCTGATCACTACGTCCACCGAGTCGTCGTTTATGTATACGATCGAATTTTCAAACCCCTTCGCCGCCAGCAAGGACTCCGCCGCCGTCTCTTTTTCGGCGATGGCCGTCAGGTTCAGCATACTGTTGATCGCCTCCTGCTTCTGCGCCTCCTCCAGGTTGACATTGTCGATGATCTGCATCAGCGTCTCTTTATTCCTGGCTCGGGTCTGCTCCCTCGACAGCTGGACGCCGGCGACATAGTCAAGGACCGTGCTGCCGCCCGTAAGGATCGCCGTCCCTGGCGTGTCCCCGCCTAAATCCGCCCCGTCATCTGCGGATACGGCCGACGGATCCGCGCCGGCGCTCTCCGCCGCGGCCGTTGTCTCGTCGCTTCCGGCCAGCGTCTCCTGCAGCGCCGAGGTCAGCGCGTTGTTTTCGGCCAGGATATCTTCATCGGAGATGTCCAAAAGCTCATTGAGCACGCCGTCGTTTCCGGATGCCGCTGCCTGGGTATCCGCGTCCTTACTGTCGGCAGTGTAATTCAGATACCCGGCCACCGCAATCATCACCGCCAGCAATGTCAGTACCACTTGATTTTTCTTCAAAATTCGTTTCATACGGTAACGCTCCTTCTCTGCTTGGCTATGAAGCCATCTTACATACTTTTATCTTATGTAGGTCGATGTCAAATAATGCCTGGATGGCCGCGGAGATTTCCGAACGCACGCTGGCCCGGTCCCCGCCCTCACAGGCTACGACGACGCCCTCGACCTTGGGCATCGTTTCCCCGATAATGAGCGGCTCTAAAGCGCCGCCGCTTCCGGTCAGCACCGTCTGGCTGCTCTCGCTCACATCGGAATTGTCGCGCACGCCGCCCGAAGCGTCGGTTTCGCGCACCAGGCTTTCCTGTCGCGTGGTATCGCTTTTTACGATCTGCTCCGAGGATTCTTTCAGTGTGACCATGACCTCCACCTGTCCGGCCCCCTCGATTTGCGACAGCAGCTTTACCAGGCGCTTCTCGAGCTGTTTCTCATAGTTTTCCGCCGACGCTTCCCCGGCCGCGCCCGTTTCCGGCGCGGTCTGCGCCGGCCCGTCTTTCTCCCCCGGCGGCCATACGATCACCGCCAGCAAAAGACCGGCCGCCAGCAATACGATCCACCTCTGTGTTCCCAAATCCTTCCAAAGCTTTGTCAGGCTCCCGCGCTTTTCACTCATTCTGCGCCTCCCTCTGCAGATAAATTACCACTTGGTCGGAGGGAAGCTCCAGCACGGTTTCCAGCGCTTCATGGAGCTCCCTAAGCTCGGACGGCTCATAGTAGACCGGCTCGGGGGCGCTCGGCCCGCTTTTTGCCGGGCCGGCCGTTTCCTGCTCCACGCCGTCCGACTCTAAGCCCCCTGCCCCCACCTTCTCCACCGGCTCCACCGGTACGATCTCTGTCCGCTCTTTCGTCTCGTCTTGCGCCGCCGGTCCCCCTTCTCCCTTCTCCCGGTTCCCGTCGTGCCCGGCCGCCTGCACGTAAAGCGTAATTCCCGCCGGCTCGTTTTCGTTTTTCCAGAGCAGCGAGTACGAGCAAAGCGTAAAGCCGTAGCTCTGCGCCAGCGCGGACAGCGGTTCTTCAAACGCTGCCTCCTGCCGCTTTTGCGCCTCTTCGCGCCATTTTTCCTGTTCCCCGGAAACGCTCCCTTCTATCTCCGCGAATAACGAGGACAGCACGTTTTTTTGATAATACAGGGCCGTCCGCCCCGACCGACCCAAGAGGGAAAAAACGGGGGCTGTCACGGTTAAAATCATCATCCCGCCGCAAAAAAGCTTCACATACTTTTGCCAGGCTCCCTTGGGGACCGCCTGCAGCGCTACCGAGCTGATAAACAGCACCGTCACAATCCCATAAATCCAATCGGCTGCCGCCCGCATATCCTGCCCCCTTCCCGGCCCCGGCCTGCCGGCGCCGTTTTTGTTCGCCCCCTGCTTGCCCATACATAAAGATAACGACTTAGAACTCGCGTCGCACTACCCCACGCGCCCAAAGCAGGCGCAGGCCACGCCGATCGCAATCGCAAACAGCAGAATCCCGTTGACCATCGTTTTATAGAGCAGCGCCGCACTGTCGCCCACGGCCGCTACCGCCCCCAAAAGCCTTTTATCGGAAATCGGCTGCAGCACGGCCGCCAGCCCCTGATACAGCACCGCGATGCACCCCAGCTTAATAAGCGGCCCCAGCGAAACCAGGGCCAGCATCAAAAGCCCGGCCAGGCCGATCCCGTTGCGTATGAGGGCCGCCGTGCCCAGCGCCATCTGCGCGGCCGCCTGCACGCTGTTTCCGATCCCCGGGATCGCCCGCGCCAGCTTCATCACCGCCCCGCCCTTTACCGCGTCCATATAAGGAAGCAGCAGCGCCTGCACCGCCTGAAAGCCCACAACCACACCAAACGCCGTCTTTACGCTCCACTTTACCGCTTTTTCCAGCATCCTTGTCAGGCGGCTGATCAAATCCTCCTGGGAGATTCCCTGTACCAAACGCAACAGCACATAAAAGCGAATCCCCGGAACCACCGCCCGTTCATAGAACCACTGCGCCCCCCGGATGACCAAAAGCGTCGTCTCGTACATCGCGGCCGCCGTCAGCTGCCCCTGTACGGCAACCGCCAGGAAAAATACCGGCAAAAAAGCGGTCAAAAGCCGGCCAATCAACGCAAAGGCCTCCAGCGCCACTCCCGCCGCCGCCGTAAAAGCGGTCAAAAGCAGCGCTGCCAATACCACATACATCGCATAAAAGCCGGCCTGCGAAATCTGGCTTTCGGAAAATGCCTGCCCCAAATTGGCAAACAGGGCGCCCGCAAAGGCTAAGAGCAGCACCTGCCAGGCCATGCCGGCTCCTGTGCGGACCGCCCCAAAGAGGGCTTCGTCGGCATAGCGCAAAAAAAGCCGTACAAACTCCTCAAAATCCCCCTCGGCCAGCTGCCCGACCACCTCGGCAAATGAAATCGTCTCCCCGCCCAGGGCCTCGCGGACAAGCTCCTCAATCCCGCCAAAATCATAGAGGGACAGCTCTTCTTCCCAGTCGTCCTCCCCCTCCGGCTCCAAAGCCAGCCCCCGGCCGGCCAGCGCCAGGACAAGCACCAGGAACAAAAGCACCCCCGCCATCCGCCGCTTCACAGTCCCTCGTACAGAAAACTGCGCACGCTGTCAAGCAGCGCCAGCACGAGCGGCAGGCTGATGGAGAGCACCGTCAGCTTGCCAAACGTCTCGATCTGCCCGGCCATGGCCCCGTACCCGGCGTCTTTGCACAGCCCGGCGCAAAACTGCACCGTATAAGTGATCCCGACCATTTTTAAAAGCGACGTCAGATACACGGTCTCCACCGGCAGTTCCTCCCAAAACCGCCGAAACAATTCCACCACCGCGTCCAGCTTTCCCACCGTATAAAAAGCGATAACCACGCCGGCGCCAAATACGACATACGCCGCGTATTCGGACCGCACCGATTTCAGCTGTACGGCCAAGAGCGCCGCCATCAAGCCGATGATGCCTACGGAAATCACCTCCATGACGCCACCTCCTATAAGGCAAACAAATCCCGTATCGTTTCAAACAACTCATATATATAGGGAACTACCCAATACAGCACCAGTACCAGTCCGGCCAGACTCGTCAGAAACGCCTGCTCCTCCCGCCCGCTGTGCTTTAAGACCTGACACAGCACCGAAACCAGGATACCCACCGCGCCGATCCGGAATATCAGATTGATTGTCATTTCTTCCTCCCAAACGGAACATCATTCACAGCAGCAAAATTGCCAGAAAGCAACCGGCAAATACGCCTAAATAGCGGTACAAACGCCCCTTTTTCTCCTCTTCCTGCGAAAGCACGGCGATTTGCTGCCGCCATTGCTCCAAAAAAAGAGTCAGGGATTTCTGCTGCTCTTCCAAATCCAGGTATCCCAACTGTTGTCCCAAAAAAAACAGAAGCTCCGCCTCTTCTCCCAACAGGCTCGTCTGCATGTATCGTGTAAGTTCCTCCTGCCAAATGTCCTCCAAACGGCCGCCAGATGAGCCGGAGAGCCGCTCGGAAAGCCGCCGCAAAAAGGCCGGAAAGCCTTTTTCCCCATCTCGGCCCGCCGCGTAAAGCGCTTCCGCCAGCGGCGTCTGCCGAAAGCGGATTTCCCCCGCCAGCCCGCTTACGCTCCTCTCAATCTCCACGCATTCGCGGATGCGGCAGCTGTACAAATATGCCAGATGAAAGCCCAGTCCGCTGCAGGAAATCAAGATCAGCAGGATGCCGGCCGGCTTCATTCTCCCTCCTGCCTGCGTCCCCGCCACAAGGTCTGTCCGTCCCCCTGGCACACCCGGTAGAATACCGTCTCTTTTTCCCGCTCGATCAGCACATAGCGGCCAAACCGTTTTTCCGCCAGCCAGCGGCCGAAAACCGGCCGCCGGGACAGCTCCTTTAAACCGGCGCCGTGCGCCGTGGCAAACATCCGGCAGCCGCAGTTCATCACATATTCCACGGCCCGGCAGTCCTCCTCGCCGCCGATTTCATCCACGGCAATGACCTGCGGAGCCATGGAACGCACCAGCATCAGCATCCCCTCTGCTTTGGGACAGCCGTCCAGCACATCGGTGCACCCTCCCAGGTCGTTCTGCGGCACGCCCCGGTAGCTGGCGGCCAGCTCCGAGCGCTCGTCCACCACCCCCACCGTACAGGCCGGAGACCGTTCGCCGTCGGAAAGCAGCCGTATCAGGTCCCGCAGAAGCGTCGTCTTTCCCAGGCCCGGCGGCGATACGACCAGCGTATCCGAAAGCTCGCCCTTGTCCCACAGCCGGGGAACCACCTCCCGGCCGCAGCCGATCACCTGCCTGGCCACGCGGATATTTAAAAAAGCGACCGGCGAAATCGTTTTTACCCGCCCGCCGTCCAGCACCACCCCGCCGCAAAGCCCGACCCGATGGCCCCCCTGGACCGTCAGAAATCCCTGGCGAATCTTTTCCTCAAACGCGTAGCGGGAATAGCTGCTTAAATATTCCATCGTTTCCCGCAGCTCCGCCGGCGTCACGATGTGGGCCTGCGCCCGGCCGCAGAGCGTTCCCTGATCCGATACAAACTGTCTCCCGTCCCCGCAGACCACCTGTAAGGGGCCGCCTATGCGCAGTCGGATTTCCTCCAGCCGCCCGCAGTCCGACAACAGCCGCCCGAACAGCTGCCGCAGGCTGCCCGCCAGGATACGCGTAATCTCCTCTTCTCTGCTCAAACCTGTCCACCTCCTTAAAACAGTATATGGACAGGGCCGGGAAATATGAC
>CANSWW010000045.1 GCA_947650845.1 uncultured Lachnospiraceae bacterium | reverse complement strand
AGGCTGCGCGATCAAAGCAGCCTGAAACAGCTGTGCCGTAACGATTCCGCCCATACCGCCCAAAATCATCGGCACAATCATAATCGGCTTCATAAATACATAGGGAAAATACATCTCATGGATACCGCCGAAAAAGTGAATGATCGCGGCGGTCGGCGCCGACTTCTTTGCCGCCTTGCGTTTCGAGAAAAAGAAGTACGCCAGCAAAAGCCCCAGCCCCGGTCCCGGATTGGAATCCGTCATAAAATACAGCGAGCTTCCCGTTCCGTTCGCCACGGCATCCTGCAATCCCAGCGGGGAATAAATACCCTGCGAAATTGCATTGTTAATAAACAATACCTTGGCCGGCTCGTTAAATAAGGATAACAGCGGCAGGAGGCTGCGGTCTACAAAAAATTGGATGCAGGCCTGCAGGGCATTTGTCACCGCCGTAATCGCCGGCCCGAAGAAATAGTAGGCCACGATTGCCATCGCCAGACCAATCATGCCGATCGAGAAGTTGTTTACTACCATCTCAAAACCGGCCGGAACCCTCCCGTCCAGCGCCGCATCTGCCTTCTTAATCAGCCAGCCGGACAGGGGCCCCAAAATCATCGCTCCCAAAAACATCGTTACATCCGAACCGGCAATGCATCCCAGCGTCGATACGACAGCCAGCACCGCTCCTCTTTTGCCGCCGAACATTTCCCCGCCGGTATAAGCTACCAGAAGCGGCAGCACATAGGTCAGCATCGGGGAAACCATCTCATTGAGCCGTTCATTGGGCAGCCAGCCCGTAGGAATAAACAAGGCCGTAATAAATCCCCAGGCAATAAATGCTCCGATATTCGGCAAAACCATGTTTGTCAAAACACCGCCGAATTTTTGAATTTTGGTTTTCGTATTCATAAGTACCCGTCTCCTTTTGTGTATACCTCATCGGGCACAGTCCGTTTGCCCCGCAGGGGTATTGGTTCCGATGTGCCACATGGGTATGGATTTATAGTTGCTCACATGCGACCCATCACCGCGGCGCCTTTCGGCATGGGTCGCTCTGTTTCATACGCCGTGCTCTCTGTGCCGGTTTCCTTTCATTTGTACGTTTTATCTCTTTTGTATTATTTGTACTATTTGTATTATTTGTCGCAATTATAATATAGAATATCTTCATTGTCAACAGCTTTTCCAAAAAAGATATGTCCTATTACACCCACCATTTCCCGCCGCTTGACTCATTGCCCGCGCAAAAAAAGACCTCCGCCTTTGAATCGACGAAAGTCTTTTTGAACATTTTCATATGATGTTTTTATATCTTCTTGATCAGATTCCAGTTATCCCCCCGCAGGGTAATAGAAATCCGGCCTTTGCTCCCGCTCATATACGAACGGGTAATCTCAAACACTCGCCCACCGGCATCCTGTGTGATCCGTTCAATTCGAAAGCCGCTGCTGCCCGGCTTGCATTTCAAGAGTTCACAGCTTCGGTCATCCAAAAGAATGCTCTCATAAATTTCCTCCGCAATATACGGCTGAAGCTGTTTTTCCCTGCGAAGCAGCTCATATAAGGAATTTTCGGCAATCTGCTCCGCCTGTAAATCCGGGTAAAAGCACTCTGGCATATAGGTGGACTCCAATAAAAGCGGCTCTCCATCCGCAAAGCGCAGACGACCGATCTGATACAAGAGGCTTCCGACCGGCATCCCGAAAGCTTCCGCCATTTTGCCATCCATCGGATGTATTTCCAGCTTCAAAACGCGGGACGAAGGCTTTTTCCCCAGCGCTTCCATCTGCTGTGTGAAACCATAAAGCTTCTCCATCCGTCTTTTGATCTTAGACTCGCTGACAAAGGTGCCCTTGCCTCGGATCCGCCCGATTATTCCCTCTTCCTCCAGCTGGCGAAACGCCCCTCGCACCGTCGAACGACTGATGCCAAATTGCTTACACAGGGCCTCCTCCGTAGGCAGACGCGTCCCTGGTTTAAGCGTCCCTGAATCAATTTTTTCCCGAATCATCTGCATAAGCTGTTCATGCAGCGTCAGCGAACTGGAATAATCCAGCGAGCCCTGCAAAAGCTCACTCATTTTGTACTTTCCTCCTTCACCGCACCGCAAGCCGTCTAATCGTCTAAGCTGTAATTCGGCGCTTCCTTCGTAATATGGATATCATGCGGATGGCTTTCCTTGAGAGAAGCCGAAGAAATCTTCACAAACTGCCCCGTCGTTTTCAGCGTCTCGATATCCGCCGCGCCGCAGTAGCCCATACCGGAACGCAGCCCGCCCAAGAGCTGGAATACCGTATCCTCCACATTGCCCTTGTAGGCCACGCGCCCCTCGACGCCCTCCGGCACCAGCTTCTTGGCGTCGGCCTGGAAATAGCGGTCCTTGCTGCCGTTTTCCATCGCCGCCAGCGAGCCCATGCCGCGGTATACCTTATATTTACGGCCCTGGAACAGCTCATATTCGCCGGGCGCCTCGTCGCAGCCCGCGAGCAGGCTGCCCATCATCACTACATTGGCGCCGGCCGCAATCGCCTTCGTAATATCGCCGGAATATTTGATGCCGCCGTCGGCGATGATCGGCACGCCGCTCTCCTTCGCCGCCTCATAGCAGTCCATAATCGCCGTAATCTGCGGTACGCCGATACCGGCCACCACGCGGGTGGTACAGATGGAGCCGGGTCCGATGCCCACCTTCACCGCGTCCGCGCCGGCCTCGATCAGAGCCTTCGTCGCGGCCGCCGTCGCCACATTGCCGGCAATGACCTGTAAGTCGGGATAAGCCTCCTTCACCTGCCGCACCGTGCGCAGGATATTCTCCGAATGGCCGTGCGCCGAATCCACGACGATGACATCGACCTTCGCCTGCACCAGCGCGTCCACACGGGCCATGATATTGCTCGTGATCCCCACGGCCGCCCCGCACAGCAGACGCCCCTGCGAATCCTTTGCCGACAGCGGGTATTTGATCTGCTTCTCGATATCCTTGATCGTAATCAGGCCCTTTAACTCGCCCTTTTCATTGACGATCGGCAGCTTTTCCTTGCGGGCCTTGGCCAAAATCACCTTGGCTTCCTCTAAGGTCACGCCCTCCTTGGCCGTAATCAGGCCCTCGCTGGTCATGGATTCGGATATTTTCTTGGAAAGATCGGTCTCGAATTTTAAGTCACGATTTGTGATGATTCCCACCAGCTTGCGGCCCACGGTGATCGGCACGCCGGAAATCCGGTACTTGCGCATCAGCTCGTTGGCATCCGCCAGCGTATGGTCGGGAGATAGATAAAAGGGATCGGTGATGACGCCGTTTTCAGAACGCTTTACTTTATCGACTTCGTCCGCCTGCTGCTCAATGGACATATTTTTGTGGATCATGCCGATGCCGCCCTGTCTGGCCATGGCAATCGCCATCCGGTGCTCGGTGACCGTATCCATGCTGGCGCTCATCAGCGGAATGTTCAGCTTAATCTTCTTCGTCAGGTTGGTCGCCAGCTTCACCTGGTTCGGAATCACCTGGGAATACTGCGGAACCAGCAGAACGTCGTCAAAGGTAATTCCTTCTCCGATAATCTTTCCCATCGTATCGTGTCCTCTCTTTCTCAATCTTGTATAGTTGTTTTTGGATATTAGAGCTAGTCTAGCAAATACGCCTATGCTTGTCAAGTACCCGGATGAGATATTTCCGGTATTTTACAACCAATAATCTGCCGGTGAAGCAGAAACGGAGATCGGGAGATATAAAGAGCGCGAAACCGGAAGCTAAGGTTCTTAGCAGCTTTAATCGGCCGGTCTGAAGCAGGGACAAAGGCCCCACCGCAATGCGTTGTCCAGAACGAGCGAGTCGGTTCACGTATAGACGAATCCGGATGCGGAGCAGGAAATTTTTAGATTGTAAAGGGTCGAAATTCCTCGGAACTGTCATGGTTAACGTAGTAAGCTACTACGTTATCAAATGGTTGGACAGTGACCGACGTCGGTAACCAGCCTGCGGAGCTAAGCCCTTCCGCGACAGAATAGGGAATAGAAACGCCCAGGAGCTAGCACCTCCTGGGCGTTTCGTTTGCTTTGTGTTGGTCCGTTATTGTCATTCCTTTAGGCCTGAGCCTATTATAGCATATGCCATTTTGAAATGCAATATGCATCTTTACAAATTTACTCATTTTGACCCCAGTATCCGCACGGGCCCCGACCGCCCTTCCATGTCCGGCGTATCCTTCGTCCGGCCGGCTCCCCGCCGTCTCAATCCGAGTATATTTCCTTTGCCAGGCCAATGAAATCCCGCACATAGGGCCCTGGATTTTCCAGGCAGGCCAGGCCGATTTCTTTCGTAATCCCGGCACGCAGGGGGACAGCCGTTACAACTTCCAGACGGGCGGCATAATAAGCCGGCGTTATAAAAATGCCGTTGTTATAGCAGGCGTTCAAAAGGCCGTCCAGCTCTTCCCCCGACGCCTCCTGTACATAAATGCCCGCACAGTCACGCAGATACTGAAGCAATTCCCGGCGTTTTTTCTTGATGGCGACAAATACCGGATAGCTTACAAGCTCCTTTGGGTCAATTTCTTCTTGTACCGCCAAGGGATGTACCGGCGACATCAGGCACATATAGCGGTTGTTAACCAGGTGAATATAGTTTAGGCCCTCCCGTTTCAGCTCCTCGCAATAGGGCATTTCCGCCACATCGATTTTCCCGGCCAGCAGCCGCGGGATCCTCCCCTCGGAATTGCTGCGGATAATATCGACCTCCCGATCCGGATACAAGGCCGAAAAACACTTCAGCACGTCGTCCAGCAAGGTGCTCGGATGCCTGGGAATCTCGATCCGCAGCTTTTCCCCGGCGCCGCCTTCCCGGCGGCATGTTTCCTGCAAAGCTTCTGTCTGCGTCGGCAAAGCGGCGGCCGCAGACGTACCCTCCGCCGGGCTTTGGCAAGCCCCAAGCACGCCCGCTGCCGCCATACCGATCGTTCCCTTTACAAAGTCCCTTCTGGATATTTTTTTCACGGTTTGTATCTTCCTCCTCTTTTTGGATGATCCTTACGGCTCTATTGTATCATCGCCGTTTTTGGCTGAGAAGGAAAAAGAAACGCACAGGTGTGTCAATCAAAAGTTACACCTATTGCATTTTCACAACAACAAAGCCCGGCCCTCCGGGCGGCCAAGCGCTTTGGAGGGCCGGATTGTATCCGGCCAAGACACTACGGCCGGTTAATCACCCCGATGAAATACGGCTCTCCCACCGATACGATAATCAAAAACGGCCGGTTCAGCTTCAGCTCCACGACCCCGTCAACCGGCAGGGCCGCCCCCGCGTAATCGATCTGCGTAAAGGCCGCTGCCTCGCAGCCCCTTTCGTCGATGGACATCGAGGTCTGCTGGCGGATCCCGTCGAGCCAAACCGTCCCCGCCGGCCAGGCCCAGGCGCCGCCGTCGCCAAGCAGGCCGGAAAAATCGGCCGTATCGCCCGAGAAGGCCGCGGTAAGCCCCAGCGCCTGTGCCGTCTCTGTCAAATCCAGGTCGGACTCAAAACGGTATTTGGGAATATAGAAACGCACCTCGGCCGATGCCGCCTCCGGTTCGTCCGTAAGCCCCAGCAGCCGGGCCATAGCCGCCTCGTCCGCAAGGATATCCGCCGGGCTCCTCCCCTCGTCCGGCAGCACAAAGGTGATCCGGCTCCCGCCCTTCATGCCCAGGCTGGCCGCCGTATAACCTTCCTCGGCCAGTACCGGATAGGGATTTTTCGTGGTGCACATATATTCCGCCGTCACCTGCGTCCCGTCCTGGCAGGTAAAAACATCCTCCACATTTTTATCCGCCCGAAACTCATTGTACCACTGATCGTAATAGTACAGCGTGCTGAGAATCGACAGCGCGCCGTCCGCCTCCAGTAAAAAGGATTCCGACTCCCCGCCCAAAAGCCCCTTGGTCTGCTTTTTGACCCAGTTAGACATCGCCTCCGCCAGCTCCGGGCTGCCAAAGGCGCCCGCGTAAACATCCGCCTGATACCGCTCGGCCAGCCGCCGCAGCGTATCCTCCCGATACGCCCCTTTCGCTTCCGCCGCCTCATTTAGCCATAGGGAATTGGCCGCTTTCACGACACAGATCTCATTGTCCTGAAAGCGAAGCTGTAAATAGCGGTGCATCTCCTCCGAAAGCGTGCTCCCGGCTTCCCCGTCCGGACCGGCCTCCCCGTCCAAAGCGGCCGTCCCGTAATGCAAGCAGGAAAGCGCCTCGTTTCGCGTCTCCCCCTGCGCCGTCTCCGCCACAATCGCCAGCGCCATATAAAAGCTCAGGGGCGAATAGCACAAATTTTGTTCCGTCTCCTGCCCCAGGGCCAGATACGCCGAATCCGCCGCAAACTGCCGGATCGCCCGCGAAAATTCCTCGGGGATCTTGCCCAGCCGCTCAATCCGCTCCTGACGGGCCTCACGATCGCCAAAGGCAATCGCCTGCGGATATTCGGCGGCCGCCAGCACCCGCGCGCCGCCTTGTCCCGGCCTTTGCCAGAGGAATACGGCCAGCACAAGAAGCGCCGCCGCCAGTCCTCCGTAAAGCCACCCTTTTTTCTTCATACAATCTTTCCTCCTGCGCCCGCATCCGGCAGACGGCAGCCCTTGTCTGCTTTCCACGGATTCCCCTCCGGTCCTACGCCAGCATCACCGCGATCCGCAACGCCTCCAAAAGACTCCCCTCATCGGCCTTTCCCGTCCCGGCGATATCGAAAGCCGTCCCGTGATCGACCGAGGTGCGGATCACCGGCAGGCCGACGGTCATATTGACGCCCTTTTGAAAGTCCAGCAGCTTGAGCGGAATATGGCCCTGGTCATGGTACATTGCAACCACCAGATCATAGGTTCCCCGGCTTCCTTTCAGAAAGACCGTATCGGGCGCTTCCGGCCCTGTCACATCGATCCCTTCCGCCCGGCATGCTTCGATCGCCGGAATGATTTGCGTCTGCTCCTCCTCGCCAAACAATCCGTGCTCTCCCGCGTGCGGATTCAGACCCGCGACCGCAATCCGCGGCGATGCCATTCCCGCTTTCTTCAAAACCTGATCGCCCAGGCGGATGACCTGTGCCACCCTCTCCCTGGTCACCCGGTCACAGGCCTGCCGCAGAGATACATGTGTGCTTACATGGATCACCTTCAGCGATTCGCTCCATAAAAGCATCGCATAGTTTTTTACGCCGGTCAGCGCTGCCAAAATCTCCGTGTGCCCGGCAAACATATGGCCGCCCATATGAAGCGCTTCTTTATTTAAGGGGGCTGTCACCACGGCCGAGACGTTTCCCGCCAGCGCGTCCCGCACGGCTGCCTCCAGGTAACGGTACGCGCCGTCGCCGCAGCGGGCGCTCAGCTGCCCAACTGTAAATTCCTCCATCGCGATCGGAAACGGATCGATGACATTCACACACCCGGTTGCCGCCTCACCGCAGGAAGCGATCTCCCGTATCGTAAGCCCCAGCCGCCATTTCTCATTGTAATGGCGCAATACGGCGGCCGCCCCGTATACCACGCACCGCTCCCGGTAGCGCGGCTGCGCCTTCATCGCCTTTAAGATAATCTCCGGCCCGACGCCCGCGGCGTCTCCCATCGTAATCGCTGTCTTTGTCATCTCAGCTTCATCCCTCCCAGTCCGGCCCCGCCGGCCGTAAATATTTCTTGGCGATTTTACAGATATACGGGCTGAACGGCCCGTCGTCCCCATGCAGCATCGTACAGCGCGCCTCCATCACCTGGCCCAGCAGCAGATACGCCTCCTGCGGTGTGAAGCCGTATCCGTCGCGCATCCAGGCGATCAGCTCCCTGGCCGCCCCGCAGAACGAATCCTTCATCTTGATCTCATTGGCGATCGTCATGATATATTCTTCGTTTTCAGCCCGCAACCACTCCTTGGCCCGATAGCCCTTCTCCACCGTCAACCGCAACGTGACCGTAGAGCGGCACTCAATCCCGCCTCCGTGCGGAATCTCTCCGTCCCCCATAATCGCATGCACGTCGCCTACATGCAAAAGCGCCCCCTCCACGCAGACCGGAAGGTAAATCGTCGTGCCCGGGCACATCTCCTGCACGTCCATATTCCCGCCCGTATGATACGCGTAATAATTGCTCAGCGCCTCGCCGTCCGGCGCCGTGCCCAGCGTGCCGATCATCGGCTTTAACGGAAGCTTCAGGCGCGGGCTCCAGTTTACACCCTCCGTGTCGATGGTCACCGTCTTGGTCACCACATCCCAGTCATTCGGCCAGATCTGCCGGCTCAGAGGCGTCCGCCAGCCCGCAAAGCCAGTATAGCCCAGGCCCTCCGGCTTCACATCCAGAATCTCCACCTTAAGCGTATCGCCGGGATGCGCATCCTCCACCGCCACGACGGTGCACAGATTCGGCCCCTGGCTCTTCGCCGGCTCCCAGCGATCCTCCGGGCTCTGCAGCCATGAACCGCCGTTTAACTCGGTCTGGATCTGAACGGTCTCTCCGGAGACTACGGTTGCCGCCGGAGGATGATTCTTATCCATTGTGTTGTAGGTTACGTCCCTTGTAACATAACGCATATCGCTACCTCTCTTTCCGATCGCTTCCATCCTACGAATCAATCACTCATTCAACTCCGACAGCACAATCGCCCCCCGCCGCAGACTTTCCGGGACATCGATGATCCGCTGGTTTTCCGAGCCCCGAAAGCGCAGCATCAAATTCCGCTTCGCCAGAATAAAACGGCCGTCCACCAAAATGTCAAGCAGCCCCAGCATCTCGTCCGTCGCCTCGCAGTAACGACTTCCGCCGTGCGCCAGCTCCCTATCCATGGTAAAGCCGGTATAGCACCAGATATCCTTCTTTGGATACGCTTCCCGCACGGCCCGCAGAAGCTTTACCAGCTCCCGCTGGTTCTCCGGCTCAAAGGGCTCGCCGCCTAACAGGGTCAAGCCCTGGATATAGGACGGTGCCAGCGCCGCCAGGATCTCCCGCTGCGTATCCTCCGTATACGGCCGGCCGTATTGAAAATCCCAGGTTTCCGGCTGGAAACAGCCCTCGCAGCGGTTGGTGCAGCCGGAGACGAACAACGTCACCCGCACGCCGAGGCCGTCGGCAATGTCGTATTTTTTAATCGTGCTGTAATACATCGCTTCTCCCTTATAAGAAAAGGGGTTGCCGCAAAGCCCTGTCCTTCTTTTGCGGCAACCCCTTTCGTTTTTCTTGAAAATCCTATCCGTTACAGATGCAGAACCCGGTCCTTGATCTCCTGCGTCCGTCCCTGGTTCCAGAACTGCGTCCCAATGTAGCCGCAGGTTCGGCGGGCTACGTTCATCGTATCCTGGTCCTGGTTGCCGCAATTCGGGCACTGCCACACCAGCTTGCCATGCTCGTCCTCGATAATCCGGATCTCCCCGTCGAAGCCGCATTTCTGACAGTAATCGCTCTTGGTATTCAGCTCCGCGTACATAATATTGTCATAGATATGACGCAGCAGCGCCAGCACCGCCGGGATATTGTTCTGCATATCCGGCACCTCCACATAGCTGATCGCGCCGCCCGGCGACAAAGCCTGAAATTTGGCCTCGATCGTCAGCTTGTCAAAGGCGTTAATCTCCTCCGTCACATGAATGTGGTAGCTGTTGGTGATATAGCTGCGGTCCGTCACACCGGGGACGATCCCAAAGCGCTTCTGCAGGCATTTCGCAAACTTATAGGTCGTGGACTCTAAGGGCGTGCCGTACAGGGAGAAATCAATGTGCTCCTGCTCCTTCCAGGCCTTGCACGCGTCGTTTAAATGCTGCATCACCTCGAGGGCAAAGGGCATGGCCGCCGGATCCGTATGGGACTTGCCGGTCATATAGTAAACGCATTCATACAGCCCCGCATAGCCTAAGGATATGGTGGAATAACCGCCGTAGAGCAGCTTGTCAATCTTTTCCCCTTTCTTCAGGCGGGCCAGCGCGCCGTTCTGCCACAAAATCGGGGCTACGTCGGAGATCGTACCCTTTAATCGGTTATGCCGGCACATCAGAGCCTGATAGCACAGGGCCAGGCGCTCGTCCATGATCTCCCAGAACTTATCCATATCCTTGCCGGAGGACAGCGCCACATCCGGCAGATTGATCGTCACAACGCCCTGGTTAAAACGCCCGTAGTATTTGGGCCGGTTTGTCTCCGGGTCCACATAGGGCGTCAAGAAGCTGCGGCATCCCATGCAGGTGTAGCAATGACCCTCGCCGTTTCGGTCCACCTTATTCTGCATCATGATTTTCTCGGAAATATAATCCGGCACCATGCGCTTGGCCGTACAGCGGGCCGCCAGCTCGGTCAGGTAAAAATAGGGGGCGCCCTCGGAAATATTATCCTCCTCCAGCACGTAAATCAGCTTGGGGAAGGCCGGCGTAATCCACTGGCCCGTCTCATTCTTCACCCCCTGGATCCGCTGGCGCAGCGTCTCCTCGATAATCATCGCCAGATCCTCTTTCAGGCGTTTATCGTCCCCCGCCTCGTTTAAATACATAAACACGGTCAAAAACGGAGCCTGTCCATTGGTCGTCATCAGGGTAATCACCTGGTACTGGATTGTCTGGATCCCCTTGCAGACCTCGTCCTGCAGACGCTCCTCCACGATTTTCTCCCGCTGGGCCTCCGTGATTTCAAACCCCAGCTCCTCGAATTCCCGGATTACCGTCGCGCGAATCTTTTTGCGGCTCACATCCACAAAAGGCGCCAGATGCGTCAAGGAAATGCTCTGCCCGCCGTATTGGGACGATGCCACCTGGGCGATAATCTGCGTCGCGATGTTACAGGCCGTGGAAAAGCTGTGGGGCTTCTCGATCATCGTATCCGAAATGACCGTGCCGTTTTGCAGCATGTCCTCCAAATTGACCAAGTCACAGTTGTGCATATGCTGGGCATAATAATCGGCGTCATGGAAATGGATGATTCCCTCCTCATGCGCCCGCACGATCTCCTGGGGCAGCAGCAGACGGTTCGTAATGTCCTTGCTCACCGCGCCCGCCATGTAGTCACGCTGTACGCTGTTGACAATGGGGTTTTTGTTCGAATTCTCCTGCATGACCTCCTCATTGTTGCGCTCGATCAGGCTGAGAATCTGCTGGTCCGTGCTGTTTGCCTTGCGCACCAGCGCCCTCTTATAGCGGTAGGTGATATAGTGGTTGGCTACCTTATACGCCGAATGGCGCATGACCTCCTCCTCCACCATATCCTGAATCTCCTCCACGCTGGCCGCCCGGTTCATCTCATCGCATTTGGCCGTTACCTTGCGCACGATCTCCTCGATCTGGTAATTGCTGAGGCGCTCGGCCTCCCCGACCGTCCGATTGGCCTTGACGACTGCGTTCTGGATTTTATCGGCGTCGAAGGATACTTCCACACCGCTGCGCTTAATAATATTCATCCCGTTCTATACTCCTATATCTTGTATGGTTTATCTCCACATGAGACTACATTTAGTATTATACAGGATATTAGCAGGAATGCAAGCCCTAAATAATATTCAGATGCGCTTATCGTTACACGGAATTCTGTCAGTCAAATAAAATTCTTTTATCAAATAAGGCAACTATTTCAATCCTCATACCCGCTCAGACGAATAATAATCACCCCGTCATGTAACACGACGCTTCCCTGTGCAGGCCAGTCCGGCATCCTCTCGCCGTAGGCAACTGCCATGGCCGTCTGCTCCCGATCCGCCTGCCGGTAGTCCGCTCCCATGGTATGCATAAAGCCTAAAATGCGGCCGGTTCCGTAATAGCCGCGCGGTTCGGCATACGCGTCCCACTCAAAGAACGAATGCCCGATCGTTTCCCCGACGACACAGGAATAATTCAGCTGCGGACTCCGCGCGCCAATAAACACCACCGGATACGGTCCTTCTGCCTGCAGCGCGTCAATCTGCCCCATGACCTCGGCCGCCATCCGCACATCGCTGTCATAACGCACCGCATCCGTATAGTTTAACAAGCAAGTATAGCGGGTCTGTGTGTAACAGGCCAGAATTCCCAGCAACAGGATCCCCGCCCGCCAGAGCTTTTTATATTTCCCGGGTAAAAACGGCAAAGCAGGAAGAAGATACGCCAGAAAGGCCAGCGCAAAGGGCAATGTCAGCTGCGCTCGCTTTAACGGAGCGGCGCCGCATAATAATGTCAAATAAAAGGGAGCCAAAAAAAGAAACAACAAAGCGATGATTCCGGTGGCTTTTCCCTTCTTTGCCTTTCCTCGCACGAAGAAAAACAGCAACGAAAGGATCAGCAAAAGAAAAAATACCGCATAAAATTTCGAGTAATAAACGGAGCGTCCCAACAATACCTCCTGCATATGCTCCCCAATCCCTCTCACACACTCTGCGGCCGGCTGTTCCTGCCACAAAATCTGCCCGTCCAGATAATCGGAGCCGCTGAAGAAGCACACGGTAATCAGCTGATTTGCCGCAAAGCCGATGAGAAAGACAAGCACCAGCCGGCCCGCGATCCGCCACAATTCTTTTGTCGTTACCTCCTCCTTTCGCGTATAAACCCGGAATACACAGTACAAAAAATAGCAGGCCGCCGCACCGAAAATATAGAGGGCAACCATCGCCTGATACTCACTGAATACAATCAGCATCAGCACTACGGACAGCAGGCCGGCCCACAGCTTTTTCTCCTTTGCCAAAAGCCAGGACAGGCGCAGCGCCACCGCAATCAGGCAAAACCCCAGGCTGATTTCCATCGATTGCAGACGAAAATAATATTGCTCGGTCAAAATTGTCGAGGATACCAGCAAAAAAGAGAACAGCCCTGTCCCCAGGCGGTTTTCTTTCCCGGTGATCGTCAAAAACAGATAGGTCCACAGCAGGCAGGTTCCCGTAGTAAAAAGAATCGTCATGGCTCCTGCCATGTAGGGATTGAATGTCATGTGATCGGTCAGCCCTTTTAAGAGGACCAGCCCCTGGCGCCCGGTCATCAGCCAATTCTCATAAAAATCGCCGCGGCGCCAAATCAACTCTTCCGTATCGATCCCCACGGCCTTTCCCAAAAGCATCGACCCGTGGCAGAAGCAGACGAACAAAAAAAGCCACAGCCACGTATTTTTGTATTTTCTCCCGTACTCCAAACATGTCATTTTTGCCGGTCTCCTCATTCGTTTTCTGCTTCTATTATAGACGACGGATACGCGGATTTCCACAAGTTTCTGCAAAAAAAATGGCAGATACGTTCCCGTCGAAACTCACTCCCAAAAAACAAAGGAAAAGGAACCCTCTTTCGAAAGTTCCTCTCCTGCTGCTATTATCTTATATGCATTTCAGCCGGACCGTTTGGCCCCGGGGCTTACATCATGCCGCCCATGCCGCCGCCCGCGGGCATCGCCGGCGTCTCCTCCTTGATGTTGGCCACCACGGACTCGGTGGTAAGGAGCGTCGCCGCTACGCTGGTCGCATTCTGCAGAGCGCTTCTGGATACCTTGGCCGGATCGAGGATGCCGGCCTCTACCATGTCCACATACTCCTCCTTGTAAGCGTCAAAGCCTACGCCGGTCTTGGACTCTTTTACCTTGTTCACGATCACGGAGCCCTCCAGGCCGGCATTGGCCGCGATCAGGTACAGAGGAGCCTCCAGCGCCCGCAATACGATCTGCGCGCCGGTCTTTTCATCGCCCTCTAAGCTGTCGACCATCTTCTCCACTTCCTTGGCAGCGTGGATATATACGGAACCGCCGCCGCAGACAATGCCTTCCTCTACGGCCGCGCGGGTCGCGTTCAGGGCATCCTCCATGCGCAGCTTGGCTTCCTTCATCTCCGTCTCGGTCGCCGCGCCCACACGGATCACGGCTACGCCGCCGGCCAGCTTCGCCAAGCGCTCCTGGAGCTTTTCTTTGTCAAACTCGGAGGTGGACTCGGCATACTGCGCCTTGATCTGCGCTACGCGGGCCTCGATATCGGCGCTGTCGCCCTCGCCGTCTACGATGATCGTGTTCTCCTTCTGGATCTTTACGGACTTCGCACGGCCCAGATCGGTAAGCGTCGCTTCCTTTAAGTCAAGGCCGACCTCCTCGGAGATTACCTGGCCGCCGGTTAAGATCGCGATATCCTTGAGCATCTCTTTTCTGCGGTCGCCATAGCCGGGAGCCTTTACGCCGACTACGTTCAGCGTGCCGCGCAGCTTGTTGACGATCAGGGTGGTCAAGGCCTCGCCCTCGATATCCTCGGCGATGATCAACAGGGGCGTGCTGCTCTGCAGCGTCTGCTCGAGGATCGGCATGATCTCCTGGATATTGGAGATCTTCTTATCGGTAATCAGGATGTAGGGATGCTCCAGCGTCGCCTCCATCTTCTCCATATCGTTGCACATATAGGCCGATACATAGCCTCTGTCAAACTGCATGCCCTCCACGAGGTCCAGCTCGGTCTTCATGGTCTTGGATTCCTCGATCGTGATCACGCCGTCCTTGGAAACCTTCTCCATGGCGTCGGCTACCATCTCGCCTACGGCGTCGTCGCTGGCGGAGATCGCGGCTACGCGGGCGATCTGCTCCTTGCCGCTAATCGGGCTGCTGATATCCGCGATGGCCTGTACCGCTACGTCGGTGGCCTTCTTCATGCCCTTGCGCAG
>CANSWW010000044.1 GCA_947650845.1 uncultured Lachnospiraceae bacterium | reverse complement strand
TGTGGATGATGAGCAGAAGGAACGGGAGCGGCTGAAGCAGTACGTAGAGCGCTACAACGCGATCGAGAGCTGCGAGAAAATAGCGGATTGGAAGCAGCGGGAAATCCGACTGAAGGTGTGCCGGATGCAAGGTTTCCTAGCCATATACGTAGAAAACCCCTATGTGCAAGAGCCCAGGAGGGAGGGAGAACGCCTGCTTTCCACCAAGCGGGATCAGGAAAACCACGGCTACGGCCTGCAGGGGATTCGCGAGGCCGTGCGGCGCTATGGAGGCGAGATGGATACGGAGATGAAGGACGGGTTCTTTACGCTGACGCTTTTGGCGCCGCTGGAGGCTGTGAAAAAATAGGAGTTAAAAAACGCCGGCTTTCAAGCCCTGAAGCGGGGAAGGCGAGGAATGAACGGGACTGCTGCCAGACACGGATTCGATTCAATCCTTGTTTGGCGGCAGTCCTCTGTTTAATGCAGGACAAAGTCGGCTATATCGGCGATTACTTCCTCGCTGACCGTATTTTTAACGGCGTATTCGCTCAGATCACGCCGGCCCTGGGTCGGCATCATCATGTGGTTCAGGCCGGCGTAGAGATGGAAAACGGCGTTTTCCCGGCCGGCCAGGGCCGTTTGCCAGAGCAGGTAATCCTCCTCCGGGTACACCTGGAAATCGGCGTCGCCCTGGAGGATGAGGATCGGCATGGAAACGTGTTCTATGAAGTTCAGGCCGGCGAAGCGCTCCAGGGAGCTCCAGTAAGAGAGCGGGATACCCAACAGGAGCGTATCCGGGGAGAGGCCTTCAGGCAGCCGGGAAAGGTCGGCAAGCTGCTCGTCTGCTGACAGCTGCCTAAGCGTGTCCCGGTCGGCTTCTACGAGGGCGAGCTGTTGATCCAGCGTCCGGTTCTCCTCCTCGCTCAGGGAAGGGCGGGCAGCCTGGGCTGCCTCCTGGTTCTGGTCATAGACGATATCCCACAGAGGTCGCAGGCTGCCTGCCATGGAGATAATACCGGCCAGATCGGGATGCGCCTCGGCGATGGCCGGAGTCAGCATGCCGCCCAGGCTGTGACCGAGGACATAGACACGCCGGGAGTCAAGGCGCGCATCGCCCGTCGCCAGGGCAATGGCAGCGTCCACGTCCTGCATCACCTCGGCTTCGATCGTGAGAGCATCCGGCTCGGCGGCGGCCTGCGGATACGTATAGTAGCGCTTGTCGTAGCGAATCGAGGCGATGCCTTGTTCGGCGAGTCCCCAGGCGATATCGCGAAAAGGGACGTTGCCATTTATGGTCTCGTTGCGGTCGGAGGAGCCGGAGCCGTGCACAAGGATCACGACCGGCGGATTTTGCACATCCTCAGGCAGCGTGAGCGTGCCAAGGAGCGGATAGTCGGGGCGGCCCTGGACGGTGATTTCTTCCTCTCTCACATGTATGGGGAGAGCCGACGCAGCGCCGCCTTCCAAGGAATCTGCGCCGCCGGCAGAGTCGGACGATTCCGCGTCGGCAGGGGCATCCGGCTCTGTACTGTCTTGCGGATTTACGATTTCCATGTCGGAGACATCCTGGTAAGTGATCCACAGGCCCTGGAGCAGGCCGGCATCGTCAAAGCTGGCCAGTACCAAAATACCGTTGCCCTCGTACTTTTCAAGCACGGCGACGGAGCAGCCGTTCTCGAGGGGCTGGCCGGTGGCCGAGATGTGGCCGATATAAGCGCCCAGCGGCCGGGCGGCGGCCTCCCAGCCTTCCTTCAGTGCTTCGGCGGTGAGCGCGGCCGCCATCTGTTCGTTAAAGAGGGCGGCTACGGTGTCAAAATCGCCGTCACGCATAGAGGCGACCAGCTGTCGGGCCTGCTCTTCCCGCTCACGAAGCTGCGGGTCCTCCTGCGTATCGGGCGTGCCGATGCTGCTTTCAAAAGCCGTGGCGGTACGGTTTTCCGATTGTCCGGAGCTCTCTGCTTTTCCGACGTTTTCTGCGTGCGAGACGTCGGAGGCTTGATCCGCGGAGGCGCCGCAGGCGCTTAAGAGGAGGCACAGCAGCAGGCAGAGCGGCAGCAGGCGCAAAAAGCGGGGGCAGGGAGAGGAGAAACGAAGCCCCAGGGGGTGGGGGCGCGCCGGAAGAAGGCGTAAGCCGGCTCGTCCCGGCTGAAATCGGTAAAATGTTGGTTTCACTGAGAACCTCCTTTACGGGGAAATATTTAGACAAACTTTTAAATATAGAATACACACATTCGGGACAAACGTCAACCGGAAGATATTCCATGGAATCCGCTTGCCCGACGGGGTTAAATGCCGGTATTTTCGACATCGCCCAGCAGGTAGTTGACAAATTGCTGCGCGGTGCGCCCGGAGATGCCGCCGTGGCGGATTTCCCATTTATTGGCCTCGGCAAGGAGCTGCTCATCGGGCAGGGTGATGCCGTTTCGGCGGGCCAGGGCCAAGACCATCCGGTTGAATTCCTGGCGCGAGGGCTTGATATAGCAAATCATGCAGCCGAAGCGGTTGGCCAAGGAAAGCTTCTCCTCCAGCGTATCGGAGCGGTGGATGTCGTCGCTGTGCTCCATATCGTCGCGGTCCTTCCAGGTTTCCTTGATCAGATGGCGGCGGTTGCTGGTGGCATAGATTAAGATGTTGTCGGGCTTTGTCTCAACGCCGCCCTCGATGACGGCTTTCAGGAATTTATACTCGATCTCAAAGTCCTCAAAGGACAAATCGTCCATATAGATGATGAAGCGGTAGTTGCGGTTCTTGATCTGGGCGATGACGTTGGACAGGTCCTTGAACTGGTGCTTGTAGATCTCGACCATCCGCAGGCCGCGGCCGTAGAATTCGTTGACGATGGCCTTGATGCTTGTGGATTTGCCGGTGCCGGAGTCCCCGAAGAGCAGGGCGGTGTTGGCCTTGCGCCCCTCGACGAAGGCGAGAGTGTTGTCGATTAACATCTTTTTCTGGTGCTCGTAGCCGATCAGATCGGAGAGGACGACGGTGTCCATATTGTTGATCGGGCAGAAATCGACGCGGTTTGCGTCCACGGAAGCGATGCGGAAGGCTTTGTTTAAGCCGAACATCCCCACGCCGTAATCGCGGTAAAAGCCGGTCACGCAGTCAAAAAATTCCTGTTCGTCGTTTGTGTGCGCGAGGCGGGCGCTGAGGGCCTGTACCTTTTCGCTGACGTTTTTGTTGTACATCAGCTCCTTTTTGGTGATGGCCTGGTAGTGGGAGATGCGGGAAAAGCAGTCGATGCCCAGCGCCTCTTCGATCGGCGCAAAATCAAAGAAGAACAGCTCGCGGAAGGCCTTAAAGTCGCTTAAGGCAAAGGAATTGACGCTTCCTTCGTTGGCGCCGACCTTTTCGCAGGTGATGCTGAAGGGGTTTTCGTTCGTAATCAGCAAAAACGTAAGATAGTTGTGCCACAGGTTTTTGTCAAAGCCGTAATCGGTCGCTACCTGGAGCAGATGCTTGATCTGTGTGAATACACGGGTGGTAAGCTCGTCCGGCGTCTGCGTTTTCTCGTGAAATTTTTTGAAAATATCGGAAAGCTCCATCAGGATGGAATCTTTCGGCATATCGCCGTAGATGAGCAGGCGGGAAGTAATACGGTACATAGGGTTTGCTCCTTTTCTCTTTGATTTTGTCCTCCTACAGTGTATCATACATGCGGGGGATTGGAAATACCTTCTTGTTATTCGGGCGGGGCTGTGATAGAATGGGAAAGAAAAAACGACGGTGGAAAGGCAGGGAGACAAAATGGAAAAAATAAAGATGGTAACCCCTCTTGTGGAGATGGACGGGGATGAGATGACGCGGATTTTGTGGCAGGAGATCAAGGACGAGCTGCTTTTGCCTTTTGTGGAATTAAAGACGGAGTATTACGACCTGGGGCTTTCTTACCGGGAGCAGACCGGCGATCAGGTGACGGTGGACGCGGCCATGGCGACGAAGAAGTACGGGGTGGCGGTGAAGTGCGCGACGATCACGCCCAATGCGGCCCGCGTGGAGGAATACGGTCTGAGCCAGATGTGGAAGAGCCCGAACGGCACGATCCGCGCCCTTTTGGACGGCACGGTGTTCCGCGCGCCGATCCTGGTGAAGGGGATCGAGCCCTATATCCGCAACTGGGAGAAGCCGATTACGCTGGCGCGCCACGCGTACGGGGACGTCTATAAGGCGACGGAGATGAAGATTCCGGGCAAGGGGCGCTGCGAGCTTGTCTATACGGCCGAGGACGGGAGCGAGACGCGCAGCCTGGTGCATGAATTCGACGGCCCCGGCATCGTGCAGGGGATGCACAATGTCAATGCTTCGATTGAGGATTTTGCGCGCTGCTGCTTCAATTTCGGCCTGGATACGAGGCAGGATGTGTGGTTTGCGTCGAAGGATACGATTTCCAAGCAGTACGACCATACGTTTAAGGATATTTTCCAGGAGATTTTTGACGCGGAGTACAAGGAGCGGTTTGAGCAGGCGGGGCTTACCTATTTCTATACGCTGATCGACGACGCGGTCGCCCGCGTGGTGAAGTCAAAGGGCGGCTATATCTGGGCCTGCAAGAATTACGACGGGGACGTGATGAGCGATATGGTGGCGACGGCGTTCGGATCGCTGGCCATGATGACGTCGGTGCTGGTTTCACCGGATGGCAAATATGAATACGAGGCGGCGCACGGGACGGTGCAGCGCCATTATTACCAGCATCTGGAGGGAAAGAAAACTTCGACCAACCCGGTGGCGACGATTTTTGCCTGGACGGGCGCGCTGCGTAAGCGCGGGCAGCTGGACGGACTAAAGGATCTGGAAGATTTTGCCGGGAAGCTGGAGCAGGCGACGATTGATACGATCGAGGCAGGCAGGATGACGAAGGATTTGGCGGCGATTACAAGCCTTCCCGAGGTGAAGGTGTGCGACAGCGAGGAGTTCATCGGGGCGATCCGTGAGCGGCTGTCGGCGCTTTTATAGGGGGCACGGATGGAAAAAAGGAACCGGATAAAGAGTGTGGGAGTACTGGCGTGGATCGCCGGTATTCCCTTTCTTGTCATATGGCTGTTTGCCTGGGTGAATATGCACGAGGACGTACTTTTGGTGCAGGACGGGACCGCCGATTTGCGCAGCAGGGAAACGGAAGAGGGCCCCTTCCTTTTGGCGGGACGGTGGAGCCGCGTACCGGGAAGCTTTGAGCCGGAGGATGTGGCAGAGCTTTCCTGGGAGGAGGTGGAGGATATCCGCTACATCCGACGGATGCGGGGGTATACATATACGTTTTTGCTGGAAACGGACGGGCGGCAGGAGTGGAGCTTCCTTCTGCCGCGCCCCCACAGCAGCCGTTTGTGGCTGAACGGAGTGGAGGTGACAGGGGAGGGCGGCGATTTGTCCGCAGGGGAAATCTACCGGCTGTCGGATTATACGAAGGAGCAGGAGATCCGGGTGGTGCTGCAGGTGACGAATTCCTCGATTTACGATGTCTATCAGGGAATCCTTCTCGGCAGCCGGGCCGGACTGTCGAGGATCCAGTACCGCTGGATGGCGCTGGACTGGATTGCGGCCGGCTTGTCCGTGATGCTGATTTTGATGTGCCTGATGTTATTTTTGCCGAAGCGCAGCGAGAGATATCTGCTGCTGCTGGCAGCCTCCACGCTGGTGGAGCTGGCGCATTTTTTACTGATTCCGAGGCATCCGGGGCTGGCGTTTTTCCATCTGGGGACGACGGCCTTTTACCGCCAGCTGGGGTTTATTCATTTTTATGTCGTGAAGCAATTTGTGCCGGGAGAGAGCAGTCGTTTTATGGATATCGGTGTGCCGGCAGCAGCTGTTTTGACGGCGGCGGGCTGTCTTTTGCTGCCTCAGTACAGCAACCAGTGGATCCAGGCATCGTTTTTGTTTTATATGCTGGTGCAGGCGTGGATTCTGGCGCGGGGCGTCTGGCATGGGGCGGCGTACGCGCCGGTCATTTTGACGGGCTGCATGCTGGCGCTTGGAAATGAACTGTTCTACCGCCTTTTGTATGCGGGGAAGATCCCGCAGGGGCAGATCGATATCGAGCTGATGCCGGCGCAGTATATGCGGTTTGCCTATATCGCTACCTTTGCGTTTGCGACCTGTATGAAATACGGGCGGAAATTTTGCGAGGCGGACAGCCTGTCGGCCGATTTGGAAAAGAAGGTAAGGGAGCAAACGGAAAAGCTGCGCCGTTCGAATGCGATGCTGGTAAAGACACAGGAAAACCGGCAGCAGTTTTTGACGGATATGGTACACAATTTGCGTAGCCCGCTGTTTGCGATCGGCGGGTACCTGGATCTTCTGCGGGACGAGTGGGAACGGCCGGAGGGCGAGCAGGAGAAATATCTCGACCTGCTGGATCGCAAGACGGAATACCTGGGGAAGATGGTGGACGATATGTTTTTGAGCTATCGTCTGGA
Source organism: uncultured Lachnospiraceae bacterium (assembly GCA_947650845.1). Lineage (GTDB taxonomy): Bacteria > Bacillota > Clostridia > Lachnospirales > Lachnospiraceae > RGIG7193. The sequence continues at coordinate 8,319 of CANSWW010000044.1, read as the reverse complement.
GGAAGGGCAGCTATGTCTGGAGCAGGAGAATTTTGAGCTGGGGGAGCTTCTGCAGGGCGTAGGGCTGGACGCGCGGGTCCGCGGGCAGGAGAAGGGGGTACGGGTGGAGGTGTCGGTGGAAACGAGCCCCTGCTTTTTGCCGGGCGACCGCTTCCGTCTGAAGCAGGCGCTGGATAATATATTGGACAACGCACTGCGCTACAGTCCGCCGGGCGGAGTGATTTGCATCCGGCAGGTCATGTGCGGCCGGGAGTGTGTGATTTCGATTTGCGACCAGGGGCCGGGGATCCCGAAGGAGCAGCAGGAGCGCCTGTTTGAGCGCTATAAAAGTAAGGGGGCAGGCGGGAAAAACGGTCTGGGACTGTCCATCAGCAGCCAGATCGTGCAGCTCCATGGAGGCCGGATAGAGGTCGTGAGCGAGGAGGGGCAGGGGACGGAGATCCGTCTTTTGCTGCCCGGAGAGTGAAAATTTCAACAAAATTTCAACGGAAAAAGGCGCAGCACATGATATAATTCTCTCAATCTTCTGCATGGGCGGAGATCGTAACCAAAAGAAGCCAAAAGACGGAAAGGGAGAAAACATGAGAAAGACAGGGAAACAAATCGCCGCGGCTTGCCTGGCCGCAATGCTGATGCTGTCGGGTTGTGCCGGAAACGGCGGCCAGACGACGGCCTCGCCGGAGGGGACGGAACATTCTCAGGCGGTTCAGACAGAAGCGCCGGCAACGAGCGAGGCGGCAACCACGACGGCGGAAACAGAGGAAGCCGAAGCCGCGATGAAGGACGGCAGCTATCAGGCGCAGGCCAGAGGCTTTCATTTGCTGCAGCCGGTGAATGTGTCGGTAGAGATCGCCGACGGCCGGATCGCTGCGATTGCGATCGGAGAAAACGCAGAGACAAACGGAATGCCTCAAATGGTAGAAGAACATATGATCCCGCGAATCCTCGAGAGCCAGAGTCTGGCGGTAGATGCGATCACGGGCGCGACGGCGACCTCCGTAGCCGTGCGGACAGCCGTCGGCGATTGCTGCGAGCAGGCCGGGGCGGATCTGTCATTGCTGCGGACAGAGCCGGCAAAATCCGAACAGACCGAAGAATACACGGTAGATGTCGTTGTCGTCGGCATGGGCGGCTCGGGAACGGCGGCAGCCCTCAGCGCGGCCGAGAGCGGCGCGTCGGTGATGGCGCTTGACAAGGCCGGGAAATGGGCCGGCACGAGCGCGATTACGTCGGGGCCGATGACGGTGAACGCCCCGAGCCAGGTCGAAGCGGAATATGCGGAGTGGAGCGACCCGATTACCAAGGAGACGCGGGTCAAAAAAGCCGGCGAGCTTTTAGTGGACGGGGACGCCCTCTATGAGGACTGGATCGCTTACACAACCGTGGACGGTGAGCAGCACGCCAAGACGGAGATCGTGCGCGCCCTGATCGACGGTTCGGGCGAAACGCTGGACTGGATGATTTCGAATGGCTTTGCCTTTGATCCGGCCCGCGGCTTTGTGGGCGGCAAATGGGGAATCTTTGCTCCCTACAGCGGCAATAAGGAGCAGACCGAGCAGTTTTTTGCCAACGCGTACGAACGGTATGAAACGGAGCTGGGCGGCCAGTACCTTTTGGAGACCGAGGCGACGGAGCTTTTGCTGGAGGACGGCAGGGCGGCAGGCGTGACGGCCGTGAAGCAGGACGGTACCAAGGTGATTGTCCATGCAAAGGCCGTGATTCTGGCAACCGGCGGATTTGGCGGCAGCCCCGAGATGCAGGAGGAATACCTGGGAGAAGCGTGGCGCTTGTACGGGATGGCGCAAAACGACGGCGCGGGGATTCGTATGGCGCTGTCTGCCGGGGCGGCGACCTACAATATCGACATGCCGCCGATGTCCCATTTTGTCGCGCCGTATATGATTATGACCTCCTTTGAAAACCCGATGGACAACGATATCCCGTACGGCCTGGTCTGCTCGGGCGAGGTGCTGGCGGTCGACCAGACCGGAACGCGCTTTACGGCGGAGAACGGGCTGGCTATGAACGCATATAAGAACGGAGCAAAATATTACACGATCCTCTCGGCACAGCAGATTGATATTCTGCGGGAGCAGGGCTTTTCCATGGCGGCCAGCGGCCGTTACTTAAGCCAGGGCGGCGTGCCGGAGAATACGCCGCTTGCCAACATCGACGCAGTATTGGAGCAGGGGATCTCCATAGGGCTTATTTACAAGGCCGATACCCTGGAGGGCTTGGTAGAAGCGATCGGCAATGAGAAAATGACGCTGGACAATGTAACGGCTTCGGTGAGCCGGTACAATGAGGCGGCCGGCGGCGCGGAGGATGCGCTTGGCAAAGCGCCGGAATTCTTTGAGCGCCTGGGCGGTGTCAATCCGGAGAGCGAGTATTATATTGCAGTGACCGGAGCACCCTATATCTACAGCACCTGCGGCGGCGTTGAGGTAAACGAGGATATGCAGGTGCTGAACGAGAGCGGGAACGCGATCGAGGGCCTGTATGCGGTAGGCACGGATTCGATGGGCGTTATGTTTACGAATACCAAGGGTTATACGAACTATGGCGGCGTAGCGCAGGGGTATGCGTTCTTCTCCGGCAAGGTAGCCGGCGCGCACGCGGCCGCACAGGAGTAAGGGGCGTTTCATGCGGTACAACGTGCTGTTGATCGAAGATGATCTGGAGAATTGCGACATCCTTTTGCACTATTTAAATAAGATCGGAGAGTATGCCACCGTAGTGGCCCACGATGCCAAAGAGGCGCTGGAAGCGGTTAAGCAGCGGAATTTTGACCTGATCCTCATGGATATTATGCTGCCTGGGATGGACGGGATTGATCTTTGTGTTCAGCTTCGCAAAACGTTGTACTGCCCGGTTATATTTATCAGCTGCCTGGATGACGAAGAGACGATTGTGCGGGCCATGCGGCGGGGCGGGGATGATTATCTGACCAAACCGTTCCGCTATGCGGTGCTGCAGGCGCATATGGAGGCAGTGCTGCGCCGCGTAAACGGGGGCGGCGCGCGGCTGGCGCAGGACATATGTTTTGGGCCGTTTATCCTGTCGGTACGGGAGCATGTGCTGATCCGGGGCGATGTGCGGATTTATCTGTCGCCGACGGAGTTTGCGCTGTTGGTGCTGTTTTTGAATCATCAGGGAGAGACGCTGGGATTTGAAGAGATCTACCAATATATATGGAAAAAACCCAGTTATGGCGATTTGCGAACGGTCTTTTCCCATGTGCGCAATCTCCGCAAAAAGCTGGAGGAAAATCCGTCCGCGCCCGAATACATCCAGACGGTGCCTCGCGTAGGATACCGCTTTGCGGCGAAAACAGAAGAATCGTAAAATCGAAAAAGAAGCGGCGGGCCGGGATTTCCGGCCCGTTTGCACGCACAAAGAAAGCAACTTGTTATTTTGGGCCGGCCATGGTAGAATGAAGGTCAGAAGAAAGCGGGCCTTGGAGAGCGCGGCGACCGGGAAGAAAGCGGGCCGTCCGAGGCGGCTCAGGGCCCAAAAAAACGAGGAGAACGATTATGAGCAAAGTAAGGACACGATTTGCACCCAGCCCGACCGGACGGATGCATGTGGGAAATCTGCGTACGGCCTTGTACGCGTATCTGATCGCCAAGCATGAGGGGGGCGACTTTTTGCTGCGGATCGAGGATACGGACCAGGAGCGTTATGTGGAAGGAGCGGTGGATATTATTTACCGCACGCTCGAAAGGACAGGATTGATCCATGACGAGGGGCCGGACAAGGACGGCGGCTGCGGCCCGTATGTGCAGAGCGAGAGGCAGGCGGCCGGGATCTATTTGGACTATGCCAGGCAGCTGATCGAAAAAGGAGAGGCCTACTATTGTTTTTGCGACAAGGAGCGGCTGGACTCCCTGCGCACCGAAGTGGCCGGGAAGGAAATTACGGTATATGACAAACACTGCCTGCATCTGAGCAAGGAGGAGGTGGAGGCGAATCTGGCGGCCGGTAAGCCCTATGTCATCCGCCAGAACAATCCGGCGACGGGGACGACGACGTTTTATGACGAGATCTATGGGGAGATTTCCGTAGATAACGCGGAGCTCGACGATATGATCCTGATTAAATCCGACGGCTATCCGACCTACAATTTTGCCAATGTGGTGGACGACCACCTGATGGGGATCACGCATGTGGTGCGGGGGAACGAATACCTGTCCTCGTCCCCCAAATACAATCGGCTGTACGAGGCGTTCGGCTGGGAAGTGCCGACCTATGTCCACTGCCCCCTGATTACTGACGAAGAGCACAAGAAGCTGTCGAAGCGCTGCGGGCATTCCTCGTTTGAGGATCTGTTAGAGCAGGGGTTTGTGACAGAGGCAGTCGTCAATTTTGTCGCGCTGCTAGGCTGGAGCCCGGAGGATAATCAGGAGATCCTCTCCATGGAAGAGCTGATCGCCAAATTTGATTATCGCCATATGTCCAAATCGCCGGCCGTCTTTGATTTTACAAAGCTCAAATGGATGAACGGGGAGTATTTAAAGGCCATGGAGTTTGAGACGTTTTACAAAATGGCCGAACCGTATCTGAGGGAGGCGCTCCACCGGGATCTGGATCTGCGCACGATCGCGCAGATGGTAAAGACACGCATCGAGACCCTGACGGATATCAAGGACCATGTGGATTTCTTTGAGGAAGTGCCGGAGTATGACTGCTCGATGTATACGCATAAGAAGATGAAAACGAATGAGGAAAATTCGTTGGCGCTTCTGGAGGAGGTACTGCCTCTTCTGGAGACGGCGGGGGATTTTTCCAACGACGCGTTGTACGCGATGCTGAAGGCCTTCGGGGAGGCAAAGGGGTATAAGGTGGGCTTCGTCATGTGGCCGATCCGCACCGCCCTCTCCGGCAAACAGATGACGCCGGCCGGGGCGACCGAGATCCTTTCCGTGCTTGGCCGCGAAGAGTCGCTGCGGCGGATTCGGGCGGCCATTGAAAAGCTGGCGGCGAACCGATAGCACGGTAATACACAAAGAACCGTAAGGGGGGAGAAAATGGAGCCGTTTGCCTATTTATTTGAATGCAGCGAGACGATCCCCGCGGGGCTTGGTTTCTCGCTTTTTAGCGCGGGACATGTGATATGGCTCTTGGCGATCGCGATCGTCTGTGCCCTGGTGTGCCGCGCCTACCGCCGTCGGGATGCCCAGGGAAGGCTGCGGCTGCGTCGGACGCTTTCGGCCCTTTTGATTGCCGACGAGCTGTTAAAGATTGGCGTGCTGTCTGCAACGGGCTGCTATACGGCGGAATATTTGCCGCTTCATGTGTGCAGCATCAATATATTTATTTGCTTGTGGTACACGCTGAGACCGAACCGGGTTGCGCCGGAAATCCTGTACGCGCTGTCTCTTCCGGGAGCGATCGTATCGTTGTGCGCCCCCACCTGGGTGCGTCTCCCGTTTTTGAATCTGATGAGCTTTCACAGCTTCAGTGTCCACGGGATGCTTTTACTGTATCCGCTCTTGCTGCTGGCGGGCGGCGAGTACCGGCCAAGCCTGAAGAGACTGTGGATTCCGGGACTCTTTGTGGCGGTGCTCAGCCCGGCTCTCTATTGGTTTAACTGCCGTTTCTCGACCAATTTTATGTTCTTGAACGGGACAGAAGATAACATTGTGCTGGAAACGGTGCAGAGTATCACAGGAAAACGCTTCTATATTGCAGGGCTCGGCGTACTGGTCCTGTTTGTCTGGCTGCTGTTTTACCTTCCCTGGGAGGTATCCCGGCAGCATAAAATCAAGAAATCCGAGAAAATCCTATGAAAAAACAACTAAACGAAGCACAGCGCCAGGCCGTCGCCCACTTTGACGGGCCCTGCCTGGCGCTGGCCGGCCCAGGCTCCGGCAAAACAACCGTCCTGGTGGAGCGTCTTTGCCGCCTGCTCCAAAAGGGGGTTCCGGCAAGGAAGATCCTCGTATTGACATTCACGAGGGCCGCCGCCGCAGAGATGCAGGCGCGCTTTATCCGCCGGGTAGAGGAGGAGACAAAGGCGCAGGGAGCGGCCGTCGCCAAGAGAGAACCGCCGGCCGGCTTAACGCTCAGCGCGGCACAGGCCCGTCAAGTAGCGTTTGGCACCTTCCACTCGGCGTTTTTCCAGATTCTGCGTTACAGCGGCGGCTATAGCGGGAGCAGCCTTCTGCGGCCCGGGGAAAAAACAATCTTTCTGGAGGAAGCGGCTCGCGGTATGGGGATCTGGCATGACCGGGAGGGATGGACAGCGGAAGTGCTGAAGGAGATCGGCGATGTGAAGGGGGAGGCCGGGGAACCGGAGCAATATCGGCCCTTGAGCTGCACGCCAAGCGAGTTCACGGCATTGTACCGGGGCTATCAGCAGCTGCTCAAAAGCCGTCGCCGGCTGGACTTTGACGACATGCTGCTGCGATGCCGGGAGCTCTTCGCCGAACAGCCAAAGGTCCTGGAAATCTGGCAGGAGCGATTCGAGTATATACTGATTGACGAATACCAGGACAGCAGCCGCCTCCAGTGCGAGTTGGCCGAACTGCTGGCCGCGCCCCAAAACAACGTCATGGTGGTCGGAGATGACGATCAATCGATCTATGGCTTCAGAGGGGCCGCGCCGGAACGTCTGCGCGATTTCCTCGCAGCATACCCGAAGGTCTCACGCTATCTGTTGGACATCAATTACCGCTGTCATCCGGACATCGTAGCCGCTGCCGGACGGCTGATCGAAAACAATCAAAACCGTCTGCCAAAGAAAATTCGCCCGGCGAGACAGCCTGCCCCGGCCGAAGCGATAACATGTCGGGAATATGCAACGCTCCGGGAAGAAAACGAAGCCGTTGCCGCCCGGATCCAGGCGTATCATCAAGCGGGGCGTTCCTACGAGGAGATGGCAGTCCTTTACCGTACGAACCAGAATCCGGCGCAGCTCTTGCGGATGCTGGAGGCAGGGGGCATTCCTGTGCAGGTCAAGGGGACCGGCAAAACCCTGTATCATCACTGGATCTGCCAGGACTTTTGCGCATATCTGGCCGCCGCCGTCGGCAGCACAAGGCGTTCGGACTGGCTGCGCGTCATAAGCCACCCGGAACGCTATATAAGCCGCAGCGCCCTGGGGACGGAACCGGCAAACCTTGACAAGCTGTTTGAATATTACGCGGAGGACAGAAGGCGGCTCGACCAGCTGGATCGTCTCTCCTATGATCTTGCCCTGCTGAGGAAAATACCGCCCTACGCAGCCATCAGTCACCTGCGCCGCTATATGGGCTACGATGCATACCTGCAGGAGCAGGATCAAAGCGAGGAGGGGCGGTTGTCGGAGCTGGCGGAACAGCTCCAGGAAACGGCCGACGGCTGCCAAACCGCCGAAGAGTGGCTGCGTTATGTGAGCCGGAAGCAGGAAGCCGCAACGCCGGGGGCCGCGCCGGGCCGGAATGACGCAGCGCCGGAAAAGAGAGACGAAAGCAGCCCGCCCGGCGTACGGTTTATGACGATGCATGGCTCCAAAGGGCTCGAATTTCCGGTGGTGTTTTTGGTGGATGCCAATGAAGGGATCACGCCGTACCGGCAGGCCGATTCGCCCGAAGGCATCGAAGAAGAACGCCGCCTGTTCTACGTCGCCATGACACGCGCCAAACAGTATCTGCATATCAGCTGGACCAAAGAGCGTTTTCATCGGCAGCAAAGCATGTCGCGTTTTGTTCGCGAAGCGGGCTTAGACGTACCTACATAATAAAATCCCCGCAAAAGGCAGCCCGAAAGCGTCTTTTGCGGGGGCAAAGCACCGGTTTTACTCCAACTCTTCCTCTGCGATCAACTCGTCGTACTCGCTCTCTTCCTCTTCAAACATGCGGTCAAAAGCCTCGACGACCCGGTCAAGCAAAGCATTATCCTCAATGTATCCCAGGACAGGCTCGCCGTTTTCATCCTCGTCATACTGATACAGATAGCAGCCGCCCTCTTCTTCGTCCTCCTCCTCGTCCATCGGAAGCAGAGAAATATACGTCTTGCCCTCTACCTCGACAAAGCCCCATACAAAGCACTCCGCCTCGGAACCGTCCTCAAAAGTAAGGGTAATGGTATCCGGCAGATCCGTATCAAGCTCGGCGTCTGCCTTGGAATGTTCATCGTTTCCCATCGATTCGTACCTCGTTCTTTCTGATATTTTAGAGTTTTTGTAACAAAGAATCTCATGGCTTTCTCTCTTGCCTGTGTTTTCATGGCGCTTTATGCACCATGGCGGTGTTTCCATCTCCACAATAACAGATGGAAAGAAAAAAAGCAAGGACTTCCTGCGGCCTTTTTTGACCAGGCGGAGACATGTCTGTTTGG